>RKSH01000166.1 GCA_007570945.1 Gammaproteobacteria bacterium
GGGGGGGGCGGGGGCGGCGGACATGGCGGCTCAGTGGCGGTGGCGGATGCGCGGGTTGATTAAGCCGTACAGCAGGTCGACGATGAGGTTGACCAACATGACGATGGCGGCAATCAGCAGCAGGCCGCCCTGCACCGAGGGGTAGTCGCGGCGGAAGATGGAGTCCACCATCCACTTGCCGATGCCGGGCCAGGAGAAAATGGTTTCGGTCAGCACCGCGCCGGCCATCAGCACGCCCACCTGCAGGCCGATGACCGTGACCACCGGGATGAGCGCGTTGCGCAGCGCGTGCAAGCCAATCACCCGCGTCGCCGGCAGGCCCTTGGCGCGGGCGGTGCGCACATAATCCTCGCTCAGCACCTCCAACATGGCCGAGCGCGTCTGCCGCGCAATCACCGCCAAGGGAATAGTGCCCAGAACGATGGTGGGAAGAATGAGATGGCGCGCGGCCGAGGTGAACGCGCCCGGTTCTCCGGAGAGCCAACTGTCAATCAGCATGAAGCCGGTGACCGGCTCAAAGAAATACAGCAGCGAAATCCTTCCCGACACCGGCGTCCACCCTAACACGCCGGAAAACAGAATAATCAGCAGCGGGCCCCACCAGAAAATCGGCATGGAGTAGCCGGCCAGCGACGAGGCCATGACGGTGTGGTCAAAAGCCGAGCCTTGGCGGGTGGCGGCCAAAATGCCGAGCGGCAGGCCGAATAGGACGGCGACGGCGATGGCGCAGAACGACAACTCCAAAGTCGCCGGCAGCAGGGTGAAAAACTCATGCAGCACCGGCTGCTTAGTGACGATGGAGACGCCGAAGTCGCCGCGAAACAGGCCGCCGAGGTAGCGCAGATACTGCTCCCACAGCGGCAGGTCCAGGCCCAGGCGGGCTAACAACTCGGCGTGGCGCTCCGGGGAAATCCCCATCTCGCCGACCATAACCTCCACCGGGTCGCCGGGGATGAGGCGGACAAAAACAAAGGCGACGATGGTGACACCGAGAAACGTCGGCACCAGCAGGCCGACGCGGGTGAGAAAAAATCGCAGCATGAATCACCGCCGCCGCGGGCGAAAATCTTTTTCCGCCCGCGGCAACGGCCGGGGTTATTTCAAGTCAACACCGTAAAACGTGTGGCCGCCGAACGGGTCAATGCGGAAGTCCACCACTTCCCGGCGCACCGGCTGGAACCACACCGAGTGTGCGATGGTGACCCACGGCGCCTCCTCCTTGAAAATCACCTGCGCCTGCTCATACAGCCGCGTGCGCACGGCGATGTCGGAGGTCTGCTTGGCCTCGCGCAACAGGTCGTCAAACGGTTTGTAGCACCATCTCGCGCGGTTGGCGCCGGTGGCGGCATCGCAGCCCAGCAGCACATACAGGAAGTTGTCCGGGTCGCCGTTGTCGCCGGTCCAGCCCAGCAGAACGGTCTGATGCTCGCCCTCCTTGGAGCGCTTCAGGTATTCGCCCCATTCAAAACTGACAATCTCCGCTTCCACGCCGACCTCGGCCCAGTCGGCCTGGATTAACTCGGCCATGCGCCGCGCGTTGGGGTTGTAGGGCCGCTGCACCGGCATCGCCCAGATGTTGGTTTTAAGGTTGTCGGCGCCGGCCTCCCGCAGCAGTTGGCGCGCCCGCTCGGGGTCGTAGGGGTAATCCTGAATGGCCTCGTTGTACGACCAGATGGTGGGCGGGATGGGATTCTTCGCCGGCTTGCCGGCGCCCTGGAACACCACGTCGATGATGGCGTCCTTGTTCACCGCCATGTTCAACGCCTGGCGCACGCGCTTGTCGTCGAACGGTTTCTTCTTGGTGTTGAAGGCGAGGTAGCCCACATTCAAACCTTCCTGCCGCAGCAGGTTAATTTCGGAATCGTTGTCCATGGCCTGCAGGTCGGCGGGGTTGGGATACGGCATGACATGGCATTCGCCGGCTTTCAGTTTTTGGTAGCGCACCGACGAATCCGGGGTGATGGCGAACACCAGATTGTCAATGGGCGCGCGGCCGGCCCAGTAGCCGGGGTGCGCCTTGTAGCGGATGACCGCGTCCTTTTGGTAGGCGACCAACTGAAACGGGCCGGTGCCCACCGGCTCCAGGTCAACCCGCTCCGGCGTGCCGGCCTTGAGCATGGCGGCGGCGTATTCGGCCGACAGAATGGAGGCGAAATCCATGCCCAGGTTGGCGATGAACGGGGCCTCGGGTTTGTTCAACACAAAGCGCACGGTGTACGCATCCACCCGCACGATGTCGCCAATCAAATCCGGCAGGCCCATGCCGTTGAAGTATTCGTAGGAACCGCCGGAGACGTTGTGGTAGGGGTGATTTTTGTTCAACTGGCGGTTGAAACTGTAAATCACGTCATCGGCGTTGAAGTTGCGGCCGGGGGTGAAGCTCTTCGTGGTGTGAAACTGGACGCCGCGCCGCAGTTTAAACGTGTACTCCAAGCCGTCGCCGGAAACCGTCCACGAGCGGGCGAGGGCCGGGATGATGCGGGTGGAGCCGCGTTCAAACTCCACCAGCCGGTTGTAGATGTTTCTTGACGATGCGTCAAACGTGGTGCCCGCGGTGTAGAGCGCCGGATTAAAACCTTCCGGACTGCCCTCGGAACAGAACACCAGGGTCTTGGCTTGGGCCGCGCCGCCAACGGCAAAGGCCGCGGCGACCAAGGCCAGGCTGAAGACTTTGCGCGCCACCAAAAAACGGCGCGGGTTATTTTGCGATTGCATTTGGATTCCTCCTCCGGGCGCGTTGCGGGCGCCGGTTTGTTGGTTGGTTATCGGGAGATAATAGCACACTATGTCCGCCCGCCCCCCAGGCAAGGCGGCGACCGCCGGCCCTCACCCCCGCCCCGCCGCCACTCCTCCGGCGTCAGCGCGCTCACCGCCAGCGCATGCACCCCGCCCGCCAGTTGCGCCGCAAGCAACCCATACACCAGCCGGTGGCGCGCAACCCGGGACCGCCCGGTGAACACCTCGCTCACGGCGACCACCTTAAAATGCGTCTCGGACCCGGGCGGCACGTTGTGCATCGCACTTTCGTTATGCACCTCCAAATGCGCCGGGGCGAGTTCGGCGGTGAGGGTTTGGCGGATGGCGTTGCGGATTTGCATGGGAGGGATTGTCCGCCCCCGGGCGGCGACATCAACATAGCACAAAAAATGACGGTCTGAGGCGCGGGGATGGTGGTTGCATGGGCGGGGATGGTGGTTTGAAGGGCGGAGACGGTGGTTGCAGTTACGATACCGCCTCGCGCACTTTCTCCAGTATTCTAACCATCGCCAAAGTGTCCTGTTTGCAATAGCCCAGCAGTTCACGGC
>RKSH01000008.1 GCA_007570945.1 Gammaproteobacteria bacterium
GGATGGGCATGGGAGGCGGCGGCCCCCTCACCCCCGGCGGGAGGGGGCCGCCGCCTCCCATGCCCATCCTCCACCAGCAGCAGGATTCCGGCAACTGCTACAAAGTCCGCCTCATCCTCGCCCACACCCGCATCCCGTTCCGCATTCGCGACATCAGTAGCACCACCCGCGCTCCGGGATTTCTCGCCTTAAACCCCGCCGGCAAAGTCCCGCTGCTGGAGTATGAGGACGGCCGCACCCTCGCCGAGTCCAACGCCATCCTCTTGCACATCGCCGCCACGGCCGGCAGCCCGCTCCTGCCGGCCGAGCCGTGGATGCTGGCGAAAACCCACCAGTGGCTGTTCTTTGAGCAGTATTCCCACGAGCCGGCCATTGCCGTGCGGCGCTCGCTGTTGGTGTATCCGGAGCGGCGCGCCGAGGCGACCACAAGCCGCATGAAACGGCTGCTGGAGCAAGGCGAGGCCGCGCTGGCGGTGATGGAACAGCGCCTCGCCCATGCCGAGTGGCTGGCCGGCGGCGCGCCCACGCTGGCCGACTTGTCGCTGTTCGCCTACACCCACCTCGCCCCCGAGGGCGGCTACGATTTGCGCAAGTTTCCCGCTGTCACACGCTGGCTGACACGCATCGCCGCCCTGCCGGGGCATGTGGACATTCACTGGCGGCCGCCGGGCTTGTCTTGAAGCCGCCGTATCTTGTGCTGAAATCTTGCTGCATTCATGCAGGAAATCACCGCTCAACTTGTCATGACCCTTTCCATTTAACCAACCGGAGAAACCAACATGAGCAAAGACATCAACAAAACCGACAAGCAAGGACGCAAACAGGGCCACTGGGTTGAGCGGTTTGCCGATGGCGGTGTGTTAGACGGAACAGTGATGCACGAGACTTGGCGCAACAGGGAAATAGAAAAAGTAGAATAACCCCCACCGCCGCCGGCTTGCGCTATCCTTGCCCCCGCCCGGCAACCGGCATCCTGAAATTTTTTTCCTCCCCCCGTGCAAAACCATGACCCCAACCCGCCACCTCCTCGCCATTGAAGCGGCGTTTCTGATGGTCTGGAGTTCCGGTTTCATCGGCGCGAGGTTCGGGCTGCCCTACGCGGGGGCGCTTTTACCTTTCTGTTCTGGCATTACCTGTTGCTGTCGGTGGTGCTGCTGGCGTGATTAGCGGCGCGCGGCGGTGGCGTGGTGGGCCTGGTGATTGCCGGCGGCGGGGTTTATTTGGCGCGGCGCGGGGAGAAGGGCGTTTAATTCGGCCGGCTTTCCCGCCGGCGCAACTCGGCGCGGCGCACTTTGCCGGTGGTGGTCATGGGCAACTTGCCGAGAAATTCAATCTCGCGCGGGTATTCGTAAGCGGCCAGTCTTGTGCGCACCGACTGGCGGATTTCCTCTTTTAATTCTTCCGACGGCGCATGGCCGGCGGCGGGGACAATGAAAGCCTTGACCACGTTGCCGCGCAATTCGTCGGGGACGCCAACCACGGCGGCATGCGCCACCGCCGGATGCTTAAGCAACGTGTCCTCAATCTCGCCCGGGCCGATGCGGTAGCCGGCGCTGGAAATGACATCGTCCTTGCGCCCCACAAACCACAGGTAGCCGTCCTCATCGCAACAGCCCATGTCGCCGGTGCCGAACCAGGCATTGCCGGCGCCGAAAAACTTTTCGCGGGTGGCCTGTTCCCGGTTCCAGTATTGCAGAAACAAAACCGGGTCATCGCGGTGCGCGCATAATTCGCCGGTCTCGCCGGCCGGCAGAACCTCACCCTCGGCACTGAGCGGCGCCACCCGGTGGCCGGGGTACGGTTTGCCGATGGAGCCGGGGCGCACCGGCATGATGGCGGCGCAGTTGCCGACGATGTAGTTGAACTCGGTTTGCGCCCACATTTCGTTGATGTCCAGGCCCAGCGACTCGCGCCCCCAGTGGAACAGGCCGGCGCCCAGGGTCTCGCCCGCCGACATCACGCTGCGCAGTTCCACACCATGGTCGGCGCGCAAGTTGCCGCTGACCTGGCGCATCATCTTGAGCGCGGTGGGCGGGAGGAAGGCGTTGCGCACGCGGTATTTTTTCAGCAGTTGGCAGGCCCTTTCCGGGTCAAACTTGCCGCCCTCGTAGCCCAGCACCGGCACGCCGTAGTTCCACGTCGGCAGCAGCGCGTCCAGCAGGCCGCCGGTCCACGCCCAGTCGGCCGGCGTCCAAAACAAATCGCCGTCCTGCGGAAAAAAATTGTGCGACAACTCAAAACCGGGCAGGTTGCCGAGCAGGCAGCGGTGCGCAATCAACGCGCCCTTGGGCGGGCCGGTGGTGCCGGAGGTGTAAATCAACAGCGCCGGGGCGTCCGGCGGCGTGACCGGCGGGGTGAACTGTTCCGAGGATTTTTGCATGAGGGAATCAAATTCGCTGTCGCAGTCCACCACCGTTTTCAATTGCGGCAGTTCACCGGCCAGGCTGTGCACCATTTCCGCATGCGCCGAGTCGGTGAACACCAATTTCGCGCCGCTGTCCTGCAGCCGGTAGCGCAATGCATCGGGGCCGAACAACACCGACAGCGGCAGCGCCACCGCGTTTTTTTTGTACGCCGCAAGGTGCGCCAACGCGGCCTCCGGGCGTTGCGGCAGAATGATGCCGACGCGGTCGCCATGGGTGATGCCGAGGGCGGTGAGGGCATTGGCCAGGCGGTTGGAGAGTCGGTGAATGTCGCCGAAAGTGAATTTTTTCGCGGCGCCGGTTTCGTTTTCATAATAAAGCGCGGTGCGGCCGGCGTGTTGTTGGTGGCGGCAGCACACTTCATGGGCGATGTTGTAATTCGCCGGCGCCGGCCAGCGGAATTCTTCGCGCAACCGGGCAAAGTCGCGGATTTGCGGATTCATCAGGCGCATGGCGGCACTCAGCGTTGTGATTCCTCCAGCGCGCGGCCGGTGTCCCACAGGATGTCGTCCAGCGTCTCGAGGCCCACCGACATGCGCACCATGTCGTTGGTGACGCCGGCGGCGGCGCGCTCCTCGTCGCTGAGTTGGCGGTGGGTGGTGGAGGCCGGGTGGATGATGAGCGTCTTGGCGTCGCCGATGTTGGCCAGGTGGCTCAGGAATTGCGCCGACTCGATGAACTTCACGCCGGCGTCAAAGCCGCCCTTGATGCCGAAGGTGAGCACCGCGCCGGCGCCGGCGGGCAGGTATTTTTCCGCCAACTCCCGCTGGGAATCGTCGGCGCCGGCGTATTTAACCCAGGACACCGCATGGTGTTGTTTGAGAAAACCGGCCACCGCCTCGGCGTTGCGGCAGTGGCGCTCCATGCGCA
>RKSH01000042.1 GCA_007570945.1 Gammaproteobacteria bacterium
TGCATAAGGTGAAAGGAGCGGGTGTGTTCAAGTTCTGCATGGAAGTTTATAAACCGCGTCAAGAAAAAACACGACAACTTCTCGGTCTTAAGTCAACCGATACCCCAGTTTGCCATGGGGCTTCCATCGCGGGCACCCTTGACGAGGTCCTCGATGCTTCTCACCTCCATATTGATTGTCTCGAGGACGAAATTGCCTCAAAGAAGCCGCCTGAACCGCCCCCACTTGTGCTGAATCGGTGCAACGCCCGCGCCGCCGACTGGTTTACAATGCGCGGATGAAACTCTGCGTCCTGAAAGAGAATCCGGCGGTGGAAACCCGCGTCGCCGCGACGCCGGAAACGGTGGGGAAATTTGTGCAACTGGGATTCACGGTGGCGGTGGTGAAGGGCGCCGGCGAGGGGGCGGCGATTGCGGACGATGATTTCCGCGGCGCCGGCGCCGCCATTGCCGGCCATGCCGCTGAGGCCATGCGCGATGCCGATGTGGTGCTGGCGGTGCGGGCGCCGGAGGGGGATTTTGCCGGCTGCAAAAAAGGCGCGCTGCTCATCGGCCTGCTGGCGCCCCATGCCGATGCCGGCATAGTCAAGCGTAGCGCCGCCGCCGGCCTCACCGCCATGGCGATGGAGTTCATGCCGCGCATTTCGCGCGCGCAGTACATGGATGTGCTGTCGTCGCAGGCCAACCTGGCCGGCTACAAGGCGGTGGTGGACGCGGTGGCGTTTTTTCACCGCGCGGTGCCGATGATGATGACCGCCGCCGGCACCATCGCCCCGGCGCGGGTGTTTGTGATGGGCGCCGGCGTCGCCGGCCTGCAAGCCATCGCCACCGCGCGCCGGCTGGGGGCCATCGTCAGCGCCACCGATGTCCGCGCCGCCGCCGCCGAGCAGGTGCAGAGTCTGGGCGCCGCGTTCATCATGGTGGAGCGGGACGGCGCCGATGCCGAGACCGCCGCCGGCTACGCGCGCGAGATGGGCGGCGACTACAAGCGCGCGCAGGCGCAGCTCATCGCCGGCCACATCCGCAACCAGGACATCGTGGTGTGCACCGCGCTCATCCCCGGCCGCCCGGCGCCGCTGCTGGTCAGCGAAGAGATGGTCAAAAGCATGCGCCCCGGCAGCGTGGTTGTGGACCTCGCCGTGGAGCAGGGCGGCAACTGCCCGCTGTCGCGGCCCGGTGAAATCGTCACCGCCCACGGCGTCGCCATCATGGGCCACGCCAACGTCCCCGGCCGGCTGGCGGTGGACGCCAGCGCCATGTTGGCGAAGAATTTGTACAACTTTGTCGCCACGCTGGTGGACGCCGGGCAGGGTGAACTCAGCGTGGATTACGACGATGAACTGGTGCGCGGCGTGACCCTCACCCGCGCCGGCAAAATTATCCACCCGCAACTTTTGGAGGCGCGCGATGATTGAATCCATCGACCCGTTTGTTTTTCGCCTGGCGATTTTTGTGCTGGCGGTTTTTGTCGGCTACTACGTGGTGTGGAGCGTGACGCCGTCGCTGCACACGCCGCTGATGTCGGTGACCAACGCCATCTCCTCGGTGATTGTGGTGGGCGCGCTGCTGGCCCTGGGCGTTGAGCTCAGCGGCAAGGGCGCGGCGTTGTCGCGCGGCTTCGGCTTCGCCGCGCTGTTGCTGGCCAGCGTCAACATTGTCGGCGGTTTTCTGGTCACCCACCGCATGCTCGCCATGTACAAAAAGAAAAAGTAAGGCCGTGTCGCCCAATCTCGCCACCCTTTGCTACCTGGTTTCCGGCGCGCTGTTCATCCTCGCGCTGCGCGGGCTGTCGTCGCCGGAGTCGGCGCGGCGCGGCAATGTATTCGGCATGGCCGGCATGGCGGTGGCCGTCGCCACCACCCTTTTGCTGACCGGAATCGCCGACGGTTTCACCGCCGTCCTGCTGGCGGTTGGCGCGGTGGCGGGCGGCGCCTTTGGGGCGGTGGTCGCACGCCGCATACCCATGACCGCGATGCCGCAACTGGTGGCCGCATTCCACAGCCTGGTGGGCCTGGCCGCGGTACTGGTGGCGGCGGCGGCGTTGTACAGCCCGCAGGCTTTCGGCATCGGCGCGGTGGACGCCGCCAGTGGCGCGGTGGCGCTGCGCACCTCCTCACTGGTGGAGATGTCCCTGGGCGTCGCCATCGGCGCCGTCACTTTCAGCGGTTCGGTGGTGGCGTTCACCAAACTGCAGGGCCTGGTCAGCGGCGCGCCGCTGGTGTTCCCGATGCAGCATGCGCTGAACGCGGCGCTTGGCGCGGTGCTGGCGGCGCTGATGGCGTGGTTCATCCTCACCGCCGAGCCGGCGGCGTTCTGGATGGTGACGGCGCTGGCGCTGGCCCTGGGCGTGCTGCTCATTGTCCCCATCGGCGGCGCCGACATGCCGGTGGTGATTTCCATGCTCAACTCCTACTCCGGCTGGGCCGCGGCCGGCATCGGCTTCACCCTTGAGAACATCGCGCTCATCATCACCGGCGCGCTGGTCGGCGCCTCCGGCGCCATCCTCTCCTACATCATGTGCCGCGGGATGAACCGTTCGTTCTTCAACGTAATCCTCGGCGGCTTCGGCGCCGATGACGGCGGCGGCGAAACCAAATCCGCCGATGCCCGGCCGGTTAAGCAGGGCAGCGCCGAGGACGCCGCTTTCCTGATGAAAAACGCGGCCTCGGTGATTATCGTCCCCGGCTACGGCATGGCCGTGGCGCAGGCGCAGCACGCGCTGGCCGAGATGGCGCAGGCGCTTAAGAAGAACGGCGTCAATGTGAGTTACGCCATCCACCCGGTGGCCGGCCGCATGCCCGGCCACATGAACGTGCTGCTGGCCGAGGCCGATGTGCCGTACGACGAGGTGTTTGAACTGGAGGACATCAACAGCCGCTTCGCGCAAAGCGACATCGCCTTTGTCATCGGCGCCAACGATGTGACCAACCCGGCCGCCAAGAGCGACCCGGCCAGCCCCATCTACGGCATGCCGGTGCTGGACGTGGAAAAAGCCGGCAGCGTGCTCTTCGTCAAGCGCAGCCTCGGCGCCGGCTACGCCGGCATAGCAAATGAATTGTTCCACCGCGAAAACACCATGATGCTGTTCTCCGACGCCAAGAAAATGGTGGAGGGGATTGTGAAGGCGTTGTGAGGGCGGCGGCAGGATGCCGGCGATAAGTTCTTTTTACGGCATCCTCATACAGATGCACTATAATGACCATGCGCCGCCGCATTTTCATGCGGCTTACGCCGAATATGCTTGTCAGGTCAACATCCGCACGTTGAAAATCATTCACGGCGAATTTCCCCGGCGCGCTTTTGCGCTGGTAAAAACCTGGGCCGAACAACACCGCAGCGAACTGCTGGAGAATTGGGAGCTATGCAGAAAACACATTCCCCCCCGGACTATTCAGCCCCTGCGATGATTCCGCCCATCGTCTCTTCCGGGATACCGTGGAAAGTGAAGGATGTGGCGGTGGTCGGCGAGCGGCGGTTGCACGTGCGGTTTAACGACGGTACCGAAGGCGATGTTGACCTTTCGGATTTTCTTCAGCGCGGCGACAAATATCTCGGCGTGTTTGTGCCGCTGCGCGACCCGGCTTTTTTTGCGCGAGTCGGGCTTTGTTACGGCGCTGTCACCTGGCCCGGCGAGATTGACCTCGCCCCCGACAACATGTACCGCATCATCAAAAAACACGGTGAGTACCGCTTGTAATCGGCGTAACCGGCGATGACGGCGCAAAAACTTTCCAGCGGCGGGTTGCGCATTGCGTACCGGCGCCATGACGGCGAGCCGCCAACGGTGGTTTTTCTCGGCGGCTATTCCTCCGACATGGGGGGCACCAAGGCGCTGGCGCTGGAGGCGCACTGCCGCGCGCGCGGGCAAGGGGTGGTTTGTTTTGACTACCGCGGGCACGGCGATTCGGGCGGCGAGTTTTGCGATTTCCGCCTTTCCGACTGGCGCGACGATGTGCTGGCGGTGATGGACCGGGTGACCGCCGGGCCGCTGGTTTTGGCGGGCTCCAGCATGGGCGGCTGGCTGATGTTGCTGGCCGCGCTGGCGCGGCGCGCGCGGGTGGCGGGCCTGGTGGGCATTGCCGCCGCCGCCGACTTCAGCGAGGACATTCGCCGGGCGCTGAGCGCCGAACAGCGGCGCGCCCTTGGCGAGGACGGCGCCATTCACCTCGGCGCCGGCGCTGAGACCTACCCGGTGACGAAAAAATTTCTTGAGGACGCCCGCCGCCACTTGCTGCTGGACCGGGTCATTGAGTTGGACTGCCCGGTGCGGCTGTTGCACGGCATGCGCGATGCCGAGGTGCCGTGGCGGACCTCGGTGCGGGTGATGGAGCAACTGCGCGCCGCCGATGTGCGGGTGACCTTGCTCAAAGACGGCGGCCACCGTTTGTCGGCGCCGCCGGAGTTGGAATTAATTATGAACGCGGTGGATGAGGTGGCGGCGCTCGCCCGGCGCGCTCAGCGGCCGTAGATGGTGGTGGGCAGCCAGGTGGCGAGTTGGGGGAAGAACCACAGCAGAAACAGCATCAGCAGTTGAATGGCGACGAACGGGAACACCCCCCGGTAAATTTGCGTGGTGCGGATGGACGGCGGCGCCACGCCGCGCAGGTAGAACAGCGAGAAGCCGAACGGCGGCGTCAGGAACGAGGTCTGCAGGTTGACCGCCATCATCACGCCGAGCCACACCGGACTCATGGCGACGCCGGGCGAGACTTCCATGGTCAGCAGAATGGGCGAGACGATGGGAACCACGATGAAGATGATTTCAAGGAAGTCCAGAATGAAGCCGAGCAGAAACATGGTCAGCATCACCACCAGCAAAACGGTGACCACGCCGCCGGGCAATGTGCCGAGGAACTCCTCGATGATTTCATCGCCGCCCAGTCCGCGGAACACCAGCGAGAACATGGAGGCGCCGATGAGAATGCCGAACACCATGGACGACACCAGCAGCGTCTGCCGCAGCACTTCGGTGAGCACCCGCTTGCGCTCACTGTCCATGGCCTGGTAGGTGCGCATGATGCCAATGCCAAGACCCCAGGTGAGGCCCATGGCGCACAGCAGCGCGGCGAAGATGGCGCCCCATTCGGCGCCGCTTATCACGTCGCGCTGCATGCGCAAATCAAAAAAGGCGGTGAGGGCGAGCATGGCCACCAGGCACGCCGCGCCGAACAGAATGGGCCGGCCGCGCGCCTTGTCCAGCCGGTGGCCGGCCATCATCAGCGCGCCGGCGGCGCCCACCGACGCGGCCTCGGTGGGTGAGGCCAGGCCCGACAAAATGGAGCCCAGCACGGCGACAATCAGCAGCAGCGGCGCCAGCAGCGAGCGGCACAACTCGGCGGCGAACGAGGCGCCGGCCGCGCCCAGTTGCAACTCTTCCCGGGGAATGGCCGGCGATGCCCGCGGCCGTACACAAGCCACCGCCGCCTGGTACAAAATATACAAACTCACCAGCACCAGGCCGGGAATCAGCGCGCCGGCGAACAGGTCGTTCACCGACACCGAGCCTGGCGAGAAGTTGCCCATCTCAAACTGCGCCTGCTGGTAGGCGGTGGACAACTGGTCGCCCAGCAGCACCAGCACGATGGACGGCGGAATGACCTGGCCCAGGGTGCCGCTGGCGCAGATGGTGCCGCAGGCCAGCGCCGGGCTGTAGTTGCGCCGCAGCATGGTGGGCAGCGACAGCAGGCCCATGGTGACCACGGTGGCGCCCACGATGCCGGTGCTGGCGGCCAGCAGCGCGCCGACGATGCACACCGAATAGCCCAGTCCGCCGCGCAGGCCGCCGAACAACTTGCCCATGTTTTCCAGCAACTCCTCGGCGATGCGCGAGCGTTCCAGGGTGACGCCCATGAACACGAACAGCGGCACCGCCACCAGCACCTCGTTGCGCATCACCGCAAACACCCGCTGCGGGAACGCCGACAGAAAGGCCGCGTCAAAAACGCCAAAGGCCGCCGCCGCCAGCGCAAACAGCAGCGAGCCGCCGGCCAGGCTGAACGCCACCGGAAAGCCGGCCAGCAGCAGCGCCACGATGCTGAGAAACAGCAGCGCGCAGAGAAACTCCGGGGCGGCGAGGAAACTCATGGGCGGGGTTCACCGTTTCCGCCGTCGCGACCGTCACTTTGGGGGGCGCGACCGTCATTGTTGACTCCGCGTCCACCATTTTCACCGTCCGCACCGTCATTTCCAACTTCACCGCCGCCGAAACCGCGGAGGGTGGCGATGGCGGCGGCGGCGAGGGAGACGCTTTGGGCGCCGACCAGGGCGGCGAAAACCAAAATGACGGTTTTATACAGGTAGATGAGCGGCAGGCCGCTGGTTTCGGTGGAGCCCTCCATCACCGCCCACGAGTTCACCACGAAACTCCACGACAGCCACCAGGTGAAGGCGCACAGCGGCATCAGCAGCAGCGCGCAACCCAGCAGGTTGACCAGCGCCTTGGCGCGCGCGGTGAAGCGCGAGTAGAACACATCCAGCCGCACATGCGCCTCGCGCAGCAGGGTGTAGCCGGCGCCGAGCATGAACAGCAGGCCGTGCATGTACCAGATGGATTCCTGCATCATGATGGAGCCGTAGGAAAACACATAGCGCATAATCACCACGGTGAACTGCATTAGCACCATGAACAGCGCGAACCAGGCGGCGGCGAATCCCACCGCGGCGTTGACCGTGTCCATGCACAGTCGCACTTTGCCGAGCGCGCCCGGCATTGCGCCGCGCCGCGCGGCGACGAAGCGGCGCAGGTCGGCGGGTTCGTGGCGCAGCAGAAGCAGCAGCGGCAGCGCCACAAAGCACGCCAGCGCCAGCAGCGCCAGCGCAAACACGGTGCCGCCGAACAGCGGCGGCAGGCCGCCCAGGTTGTTCCACAGCGCGCTTAAAGTCATGCGACAAAAAACAGCCGGGCCGCGTCACGCCTGGTGGGCGGGCGCGGGCCCGGCTTTGCCAGCGGCCGGCGGGCGCACGGTTAGCCGTGGAAGTCCACCAGTTCGCGTTTGTTCATGTACGACTGGTCGGAAATTTTCGACCACTTGATGACGTCCTTGCGGAACTTGATGAAACTGTCGTAAATCGCGCGGCTGGTGGCGTCGGTGGCGCCGGCGTCGGCCAGCACGTCTTTGGCGGCGGCGCCCATCTCGCGGAACACCGAGTCCGGGAACTCCACCAGGCTGACGCCATGCTCGTTAATGAGCGTGTCCAGCGCCTTGGAGTTGTTGGCGTTGAACTCGGCGAGGTCCACGTTGTTTTCGGCGATGGCGCAGGCGGTGAACATTTCCTGGTCGGCGCGCGACAGGGCGTCCCAGAATTTTTTGTTGATGCCCAGGCTGAGACACGTGCCGGTTTCGTGGAAGCCGGGGTAGTGGTAGTTCTTGACGATTTTGTAGAAGCCGAAGGCGAGGTCGTTCCACGGCCCCACCCATTCGGTGGCGTCGATGGTGCCGGCCTCCAGCGCCGGCATGATTTCGGCGCCGCCCAGGGTGACGGCGGTGCCGCCGAGCTCGTTAATCACCCGGCCGCCGAGGCCCGGCATGCGCATTTTCAGCCCCTTGAAGTCGCCGGCGGAGGTGATGCGCTTTTTGAACCAGCCGCCCATCTGCGAGCCGGAGTTGCCGCATGGGAACGGCTTGACGTTGAAGTCGGCACTGAGCCGGTCCCACAACTCCTGTCCGCCGCCGTGGTGCAGCCACGCATCCATTTCCGGCGGCGTGAAGCCGAACGGCACCGAGGCGAAAAAGTTGTAGCCCACCGATTTGCCCTGGTAGTAGTACTCGGCCGAGTGGTACAGCTCGGCGGTGCCCTCCTGCACCGCATCGTGGCACTTCAGCGGGTGCACCAGTTCGCCGCCGCCGTAGACCCGCACTTTGTAGCGGCCGTCGGACATGGCCTCAATGCGCTGCCCGAAGCGCGCCGCGGCGGTGCCGAGGCCGGGAAAGTTTTTCGGCCACGAGGTGACCATCTTCAACTCCTTGACGCCCTGCGCAATGGCCGGCGCCGGCAAGGAAGCGGTGGCGGCGCCGCCAAGGGCTGCCGCGCCGCCGATTAAAATTTCACGTCTTTTCATTTTTCAACTCCTCTGGTTGGTGGCCGCCGGTTATCGGGCGGCCGGTGAATGGTCGGGTTGGACAGGGTCCATTATTCCCCATTGGCGGGGGAAGGTAAAGGCGGGCGGCGCCCAACTTCCGGCGTATTTGCGGGCGGTGTAAATGTCCACTTCCCGGTGCCTTGGAATTGCCGAGACATAATCTCCGTTGACATAAATGGTGTGTTTTGCCCCCTCCCTTGCGAGTCGACACCCGCATTTTCCAGGTGCCGGAGCAAATCCCTGCGTTTCATATGCCCACTTTTCCCAGCGTCTCTCGAATGACTTCGTGTTTTTCTTCGGCGATTCTTTTTGCCGAAAGTTCACGCTGTGTGCGCAGAATCAATTGCACCGCCTCGGCCAGATTTTCCTTGGTTTCCTCCAGCGTCGCCCCGTGGCTGTTGGTGCCGGGGATTTCTTCCACATATCCGGCGTAACCCTGCGGGCATTTTCTAATCACCGCGGTTAATTTTTCCTCCACTTTCAAACGCGTCGCCGCCGCTTTGGCGGCGGGGGCTTTTTGGGTTGCGATGGCGAGTTTGGGCGACATGAACAGTTTTAATGTTTGGCAGGGCGGATGATAACACTTTTACGCCCTCCACCCCCGCAAATGCCCGGCCGCGGTTGTCAGATGTCCACAGTCCGTTATTCGGCAAGAGCGGCAACGACCCGGTCGCCGAACTCGCCGGTGCTGAGCATTTTTGACTCGCCGTCCAGCGGCGGCAGGTCGGGGGTGGTGAAGCCGGCGGCGAAAACTTTTTGCATGGCGCGGCGGATGTCCCCGGCCTCTTTTTTCATGTCCAGACTCATTTCCAGCATCAGCGCCGCCGAGCCAATCATGGCGCATGGGTTGGCGGTGTTTTTGCCGGCGATGTCGGGGGCCGAGCCGTGCGACGGTTCATAGTAGGATTTTTGCGGCCCGATGCAGGCCGAGGGCATCAGCCCCAGGGAGCCGAGGATGCCGCCGCCCTGGTCGCTGAGAATGTCGCCGAACATGTTTTCCATCACCATCACGTCAAAGCGCCCGGGGTCCAGGCACAAATACGTCGCCGCCGCATCCACCAGCACATGATGCACCGTCACCTGCGGGTGGCGCGCCGCGGCCTCGTCCACCACCTCGTTCCACAGGACGCTGGACTTCAGCACGTTGCTTTTGTGAATGTTGTGCAGGGTTTTTTTGCGCCGCAAGGCGGTGGCAAAGGCGACCTCCACAATGCGCCGCACCTGTTCTTCGTTGTATTCCAGCGTCTCGCGCACAAAGCGCCGGCCGGCGGCGTCCACGCCGCGCTCCTTGTCGCCGAAGTACAGCCCGCCCACCAGTTCACGAATCATCATGATGTCGATGCCGCCGCCGAGCACCTCCGGCCGCAGCGGCGAGAAGTGCGCCAGGGATTTGGGCAGCACGACCGGGCGGAAGTTGGCGTAGGTGTTGTACCGCTTGCGCAGCGGCAGCAGCGCGCCGCGTTCCGGCTGTTCGTCCAGCGGAATTTTTTTGGCCTCCTCATGGCCGAGGCCGATGGTTCCTTTCAGAATGACGTCGGCTTCGTCGCAAATCCTCGCCGTCTCTGCCGGGAACGATTTGCCGCATTGAAAATAGGCCGCGGCCCCGAACGGCGCCGGCGTCAATTCAAATTTT
>RKSH01000035.1 GCA_007570945.1 Gammaproteobacteria bacterium
CACAATCACCCCAATGGACAAACCCCTCTCCCTCGCCAATCATTTTTTAATCGCCATGCCCGGCCTGGCCGATGAATTTTTTTCCCACAGCGTGATTCTGGTCTGCCGCCACGACGGCGAGGGGGCGATGGGAGTGATGATTAACCGGCCCACCAACTTATCGGTCAGCGACATTCTGGAGCAGATGAAAACCGAGCCCTTTCCCGATGCATTGCGCCGCCAGCCGGTGTTTTCCGGCGGGCCGCTGTCGCCGGAGCGGGGGCTGGTGCTGCACGAGGGCGTCGGCGACTGGGAGTACACGCTGCCGGTCAGCCGCCACCTCGGCCTCACCACCTCCCAGGACATTTTACAGGCCATGGCCAAGCGCAGCGGCCCGGACAAGACGCTGGTCGCCCTCGGCTACGCCAGTTGGGGCGAGGGGCAGCTGGAGGAGGAAATCCTGCACAACTCCTGGCTGCACTTGCCGGCGGACCACGAGCTGATGTTCCACACGCCCATGCACCAGCGCTGGAAAGAGGCCGGCGGCCGCATCGGCGTGGACCTGGACCGCCTCCACGGCGACATCGGCCACGCCTGACACCGCCATGCGCCCCGCACCCGCCACCGCCGACGCCGCCGGCGGCGGTGTGGACGGTCGCACCGTCATTTCCGCGGTCCAAGGCACCGTTCTCGCCTTTGACTACGGCGCCCGGCGCACCGGCGTCGCCGCCGGCGATGCCGCCACCGCCATTTGCGGCGCCGTCACCACCGTTCCCACCGCCCGACCCGACGCCGTGGACGCGCTGGTCGCCGAATGGCGGCCGGCGGCGCTGGTGGTGGGCCTGCCCCTCGGCGCCGACGGCTTTGAGTCCGCCATGTGCCGCCGCGCCCGGGCCTTTGGCGCGGAGCTGAAAAAGCGCCACCGCCTGCCGCTGTTTTTTGTGGACGAAACCCTCAGCAGCCGCGCCGCCGGCCACCGCGCAAAAAACCGCAAAGAAAAACGCCACGCCGCGGCGGCGGCTTTAATTCTGGAGACGTTTTTCACCACCAAAGCGCAACAAAAGCATGACTGATTTGCAACTCAACGCCGCCGGGCGGTTGCGGCATTTTCTCACCGTGCGCGGCCTGCCGAAGGCGGTGCTGTCGGGCATTCTGGACGCCGCCGAAGACTTCACCGCCGGCGGCGCCGGAAAAATTCTGCGCGGCAAAACGGTGGTCAACCTTTTTTTTGAGGCCAGCACCCGCACCCGCACCACGTTTGAAATCGCCGCCCGCCGCCTGGGCGCAGAAGTGATTAATCTGGACGGCAACCGCCTGTCCACCAACAAAGGCGAGTCCATTCTGGACACCGTGCGCACCTTGGAGGCCATGAACACCGACATTTTGGTGCTGCGCGATTTCGCCAGCGGCGCGCCGCATCTGATTGCCCGCCACGCCGCGCCCGGCCTGCACATCATCAACGCCGGCGACGGCCGCCACGCCCACCCCACCCAGGCCATGCTGGACATGTTCACCATCCGCCGGCGCAAGGGCGGTTTTGACCGCCTGCGCATCGCCGTTGTCGGCGACATTTTGCACTCGCGGGTGGCGCGCTCGCTCATCGGCGCGGCGCGCATTTTGGGCGCGGCGGAGGTGCGGGTGATTGCGCCGCTGACGCTGCTGCCCACCGGCATTGAAAACATGGGCGTCACCGCCTTCACCGACATGCGCCGGGGGCTGGCCGGGGTGGATGTGATTATCATGTTGCGCCTGCAGATGGAGCGCATGGAGGGGCAGCTGGTGCCGTCGCCGCAGGAATACTTCCGCCGCTACGGCCTCACCGAGGACAAACTGGGCTGGGCCGCCGCCGACGTGATGATCATGCACCCCGGCCCCATCAACCGCGGCCTTGAGATTGCATCAAGCGTCGCCGACGGCAGCCACTCGGTCATTCTGAACCAGGTCACCAACGGCATCGCCGTGCGCATGGCGGTGATGGCGGAGCTGGCACAGGCGGCATCGGAGTCGGCGCCGTGAACACCGCCATCATCAACGGCCGCATCATCGACCCGGCCGGCGGCGCCGTACGTGACGGCGGAGTCTTCATTCGCCAAGGCGCCATCGCCGCCATCGGCAACGCACCCGACGGTTTCACCGCCGGGCGCACCATCGACGCATCCGGACTCACCATCTGCCCCGGTCTCATCGATTTGTGCGCCCGCACCCGCGAGCCGGGGCTGGAGAGAAAAGCCACCATCGCCTCCGAAACCGCCGCCGCCGCCGCCGGTGGAATCACCGCGCTGTGCTGCCCGCCCGACACCGTGCCGGCCCTTGACACCCCGGCCATGGCCCATCTGGTGCGCCAGCGCGCCCTGGAGGCCGGCGCCAGCCGGGTGCTGCCGGTGGGCGCGCTGACCACCGGCCTGGCCGGCCAAACCATCACCGACATGGCCGCCCTGGCCGACTGCGGCTGCGTGGCCATGGGCAACGCCCTGGCGCCGGTGGTGAACTCGCTGGTCATGCGGCGCGCGCTGCAGTATGCGGCGACTTTTGACCTCACGGTGATGCTGCACGCCTCGGATCCATGGCTGCGCGGCAACGGCTGCGTGCACGAGGGCGAGGTCAGCACCCGCCTGGGATTGCCGGCCATCCCCGCCGCCGCCGAGACCGTCGGCGTGGCGCGCGACCTGGCGCTGATTGAGCAAACCCGGGCGCGCGCCCATTTTGGCCGCCTGTCCTGCGGCCGCGCGGCGGAAATGGTCGCCGAGGCCCGGCGCCGGTCGCTGCCGGTCACCGCCGATGTCGCCGCCCACCACCTGCACCTGTGCGAGGAGGATGTGGGTGAGTTTGACAGCCGCTGCCATGTCATCCCGCCGCTGCGCGGCCGCGCCGACCGCCGGGCGTTGCGCGATGCGGTGCAAGGCGGCGTGCTCAGCGCGGTGTGTTCCGACCACCAGCCGCACGGCGCCGACGCCAAACTGGTCCCTTTCGGCGAGTCCGAGCCCGGCATCTCGGGTCTGGAGACGCTGCTGCCGCTGGTGCTGCGCCTGGCCGAGGAGGGCGTGGTGGACCTGCCCGCCGCGCTGGCGCTGGTCACCAGCGGCCCGGCCAAAATCCTCGGCATAAACGCTGGCGCCCTCACCCCCGGCGCGCCGGCCGATGTGTGCATCTTTGACGCGCAAAAAGAATGGACGTTGGATGCCGCACAAATGAAAAGCCGCGGCCGCAACACGCCGTTTGACGGCCAAACCATGCGCGGCAAAGTCGTCCTCACCCTCGTCGGCGGCAAAATCGTCTACCGCGACCAGGCTTTCA
>RKSH01000174.1 GCA_007570945.1 Gammaproteobacteria bacterium
ACTTCCACATCCCACCGGTGCACGCCGGCTTTGCCAAACAAGGTTGCCTTGGGATGGACGTGGATTTTTCCCATGCCGGCGGCGAAGAAAGAGTTTCCGCTGGTCCTTACCGGCAAGGAGCGTTGGTCATCGGTGCGGGTGGCGGTTGCCTTAAGTTCGCCAAAGTCGATGACTCCGCCTTCCATGGCGAAATTCTTGTGAAAATTGTAGCCGCCGTAAAGCTTGACGCCGGTGTCTGTGCCAGAGCAGTTCGTCACGGTAATGGTGGCTGAGCTGTTGCAGTAGTCATCCAATTTGATTTGACCGATGCCGCCGCCGAGATACCACCGGCCGACGTCGTCCTGGGCATTTGCAGGTTGCAAGGTGAGGGTAAAGGCGACAATAAACGCCGCCATAAACAGATTTTTCATTGGATGTTTCCGCTGTCGTTGATGAAGTAACCGGCGCTGACGCCGGGCGAAAATGGCGGTCTGGAGTGCGAAAATGACGGTGCCGGGGGCGTGGGCGGTGGCGGTGGATGCGGAAATGGTGGTTGCAGGTGCGGGAATGGTGCCTGCAGGTGCGGAAGTGGTGGTTTAAGGGCCGGGGACGGTGGTTTGGGGGTGAAAAAGACCTGCAGACAGCCCAACCTTTCAATCCCCCGCCGTGGAAAATTCCGCCGCGCGAAACCGCTTGCTCAGGCGGGATTTCAGGCGGGCGGCCTTGTTTTTGTGTTGGCGGCTTTTGCGCGCCATGCGGTCCAGGGCCGAGGTGGCGGTGGCGTAGGCGGCGGCGGATTTTTCGCGGCTGGCGCCTTCACCCTGCAGTGACTGTAAAAAACGTTTGACCGCGGTGCGCATGGCGGCGGTCTGGCTGTGGTTGCGGGCGCGGCGGGCGTCGTTCTGGCGGGCGCGCTTGCGGGCTTGCGGTGAGTTGGCCAAGGGAGTTCCTCGTGTTGGGGTAAAATCGCGCGCAGTATCCGCAAAAAACACCCTGTTGTCAACTTCCATGCGCGACAAACTGCCCGCCGCCGCCGCCACCGTGAGCGCGATGACCATGCTGTCGCGGGTCAGCGGGCTGGCGCGGGACATGGTTTTTGCGCGGTTCCTGGGCAGCGGGCTGGAGGCCGATGTATTTTTCGTGGCGTTTCGCGCGCCCAATTTATTTCGCCGGGTGTTCGGTGAGGGCGCGTTTTCCATGGCTTTTATTCCGGTGTTCACCGGTGTGTACACCGCCGGCGATGCGGCGCAAACCCGCGCTTTTATCGGCGGCGTGGCGGCGCGGCTGGCGCTGGCGCTGGCGCTGGTGAGCGCGGCCGGGGTGGCGGCGGCGCCGGCGGTGGTGGCGGCGGTGGCGCCGGGGTTTGTGGGCGACCCGGTGAAGTTTGACTTGGCGGCGGATGCATTGCGGCTGACTTTTCCGTACCTGTTTTTTATTTCGTTTGTGGCCATGGCGGCGGGCATGCTGAACACCGCCGGCCGGTTTGCGGCGCCGGCGGCGACGCCGGTGCTGTTGAATTTGTGTTTGATTGCGGCGGTGGTTTACCTCGCGCCGCTGGCGTCCAGCCCGGCGGTGGGCGTCGCCCTCGGCGTGCCGCTGGCCGGGGCGGTGCAGTTGCTGTTTCAGCTGCCGTTCTTGAACAAAGAAAAACTGCTGTTCATCGGCGGCGGAAAACCGCGTCAGCTTGACAAACAGAAAAACAAAAAAAACATCGGTGAGGTTTTCAAGTTAATGGCGCCGGCCGCTTTCGGCGCATCGGTGAACCAAATCAACATGCTGGTCAACACTTTGTTGGCGTCGTTTTTGGTCACCGGCAGCGTGTCGTGGTTGTACTATTCCGACCGCCTGATGGAGTTGCCGCTGGGCGTGTTCAGCGTCGCCCTCGGCACCGTGCTGTTGCCGAGTTTGTCGCGCAGCCACAAAAACAACTCACCCGCCGAGTTTTCGCGCCTGGTGGACTGGGGCGGGCGGTTGACGCTGCTGGTTATTCTGCCGGCGGCGGCGGGGTTGTTTGTGCTGAGTGCGCCGCTGTTGTCCACGCTGTTTCAGTACGGCGAGTTCGGCGCCGGCGATGTGCAGAAAGCGGCGCAGAGTTTGCGCGTGTTCGCGGTCGGCCTGATTGGTTTTGCCGCGATTAAAGTTTTAGGCCCGGCGTTTTATGCGCGCAAAAACACGCGGACGCCGGTGAGGATTGCATGCGTTTCGGTGGCGGTGAACATTGCGCTCGGCATCGTCTTGTCGCGCCATTTCCAGCACGTCGGCCTGGCCGCCGCCACCTCCATTGCGGCGTGGGTGAATGCGGCGCTGCTGCTGGCGGCGCTGTGGCGCGGCGGGGTGTGGCGCCCGGCGGCGCGCTGGCCCAGGTTTTTGCTGCAGGTGGCCGCGGCCACGGCAATCATGGCGCTGTTGGTGGCGTGGGGCGCGGGCGGTGAGGCCGGGTGGACCGAAGCCGGCGCGGTGTTGCGGGCGGGCCGGCTGCTGTTGTGGATTGCGCTGGGAATGGTATGTTATACGCTCGCATTGTGGCTGGGCGGCGTGCGCCCGGCGCATTTTACGACCACCGGTTTCGGCCAATGAACACGCAAACCACGGCAAAAACAACCACGGCAAAAGAGCCCGGCGGCAAGGCGCAGGTGACGCCCATCGGCTTTCGCGGCGAGCGGCGGGTTTTTTCCCTGGCCGAGGCCGAGGAGCTGTTGCCGCTGGTGAAGCGCATCACCCATGATGCGCACCGCGAATTGCAGAAGGCGAAGAAGAAAATTGATGCGCTGGTTGTCGGCGGCCGCAACCCGGCGGTGCGGCGCGAAATTCAGATGCTTAAGGAACAGTGCGAGGCGGCGGTGCAAAATTGGACAAGCAAAATGGAGCGGCTGGGGCTGGCGGTGAAAGGGTTGTGGGTGGTGGACTTTGACACCGGCGACGGTTTTTTGTGCTGGAAGTACCCGGAGTTGCGCATCGCCTACTACCATGGTTACACCGCCGGTTTTGCCGGCCGCCGGCCGTTGCGCGAGGTGGTGGAGGAAACCGCGCCGGAATGGGCGCACCACTGAGCCTGGCGGCGCTTGGCGCGAGCAGTGGAACTTATCCGCGGTTGTCACAACCTTGGCGCGCGCCACCGCGGCTGCGTCGCCTCCATCGGCAACTTTGACGGCGTGCACCGCGGCCATCGGGCGGTGATTGAGGGCCTGGCGCGCAACGGGCGCGAGATGGGGTTGCCGGTGACGGTGGTGACCTTTGAGCCGCACCCGCAGGATTTTTTCCGCA
>RKSH01000026.1 GCA_007570945.1 Gammaproteobacteria bacterium
GGTTTTTGACTGTGAAACGCTTGTTAATCAACAGGTTAGATTCGACTCATTATGAACGCCCAGGAGCATGGCAGAATTTTGTGTCTCACATTTTCTGTTTTGTGAGACGCCACTGGTTTGGCGTCTCGCGGATGAGACGCAAAGTGTGCAAACAACCCTCATCACACATGGTGCCCCCCCCCCCCATGAGCTCGGCTAATGAAAGTTGACTTTGCTTATTCCGTTTTTTATTAAAAAGCACAGATTAATCAAAAAGTTAGAGTCGCACGAAAACAAAGTTCCTTGCCATCAAGACCGGCTTGTTGAGAGTTTTTCCAACTCGCGTTTGATGTCCACCATCACCAGCAGGCTGGGATTGGCCATCCGAATTACGACATCCACATCGCTGTGCGCGCTGGCACCGTCGCGGGCAGCCGAGCCGAATACGCCCATCCCGGCAATGTCGTATTTGCCGGCATTGGGTTTTTTCCAGACGCGAAGTTGCCGCAGGATGGGGGGTTTCATCGGCTTGTCTCATCACGGGCGCCAAGTTTCACGCCGCCTCCTTAAACCCCCGCTCCTTCAGCAGATGCACTCGGTCGCGCAACTCCGCGGCTTTCTCAAACTCCAGATTCTTCGCGCATGCGAACATTTCTTTTTCCAGTTTGGCGATGAGTTTGGCCAGGGCGCCGGGGTTGGCGTTGTAGATGGCGGCTTCTTCGGCGACTTTGGAGCGCGCGCGGCCGCGACGTTGTTCGCGCACCGCCACGCCGTCGATGATTTCCTTCACCGCCTTTTGCACGCCGCGCGGGGTGACGCCGTGCTTGCGGTTGTGCGCCGACTGGCGGCGGCGGCGGCGGTCGGTTTCGTCCATGGCCTCGCGCATGGCGCCGGTGGTTTTGTCGGCGTAGAGAATCGCCCGGCCGTTGATGTTGCGCGCGGCGCGGCCGATGGTTTGGATTAGCGAGCGGCCGGAGCGCAGGAACCCTTCCTTGTCCGCATCCAGCACCGCCACCAGCGAAACCTCCGGCAGGTCCAAGCCCTCGCGCAACAGGTTAATCCCCACCAGCACATCAAACTCGCCGGCGCGCAGGTCGCGGATGATTTCCACGCGCTCCACGGTGCTGATGTCGGAATGCAGGTAGCGCACCCGCACCTGGTGCTCGCGCAGGTAGTCGGTGAGGTCCTCGGCCATGCGCTTGGTTAAAGTGGTCACCAGCACGCGCTCGCCGCGCCCGGCGCATTGGTGAATCTCGGACAGCAGGTCGTCCACCTGTCCGCCCACCGGCCGCACCTCCACCTGCGGGTCCACCAGGCCGGTGGGGCGCACCACCTGGTCCACCGGCTGCGGGCAGCGTTCCGACTCCCACGGCCCCGGCGTCGCCGAGGTGAAGATGGTCACCGGCATGAGATGCACGAACTCGTCGAACCTAAGCGGCCGGTTGTCCAGCGCCGACGGCAGGCGAAAGCCGTACTCCACCAGCGTCTCCTTGCGCGAACGGTCGCCGCGGTACATCGCGCCCAGTTGCGGCACCGTCACGTGGCTTTCGTCGATCACCAGCAGCGAGTTTTCGCGCGGCAGGTAATCCATCAGCGTCGGCGGCGGATCGCCGGGCGCGCGGCCGGAAAGAAATCTGGAATAATTTTCAATGCCGCTGCAGTAGCCCAGCTCGTGCATCATTTCCAGGTCGTAGCGCGTGCGCTGCTCCAGCCGCTGCGCCTCCACCAGTTTGCCGGCGGCGCGCAATTCCTCCAGACGTTCACCCAACTCGGCGCGGATTTGCTCAATGGCGCTGAGCACCGTGGCGCGCGGCGTCACATAATGGGTCTTCGGGTAAATGGTGGCGCGCAACAGTTTTTCCTCGGTGTCGCCGGTCAGCGGGTCAAAGCGCGAAATTTTCTCCACCTCGTCGCCGAACAACTCAACCCGCAGCGCCAGCTTTTCCGACTCGGCCGGGTAAATGTCCACCACATCGCCGCGCACGCGAAACGTGCCGCGCCGCAGTTCGGTTTCGTTGCGCGTGTATTGCAGTTCGGCCAGGCGTTTCAGCATGGCGCGCTGCTCCAGTTGCGCGCCCACCCGCAGGTGCAGAATCATCCGGTGCCAGGAATGCGGATCGCCAAGGCCGTAAATCGCCGACACCGTGGCCACGATAATCGCGTCCGGCCGCTCCAGCAGCGCCTTGGTCGCCGACAGCCGCATTTGGTCGATGTGCTCGTTGATGGAGGCGTCCTTTTCAATGAACGTGTCCGACGCCGGCACATATGCCTCCGGCTGGTAGTAGTCGTAGTAGGAGACAAAATATTCCACCGCGTTGCCCGGAAAAAAATCGCGCATCTCGGAATACAACTGCGCCGCCAACGTCTTGTTCGGCGCCAGCACCAACGTGGTGCGCCCGGTTTGTGCAATCACATTGGCCACGGTGAAGGTCTTGCCCGACCCGGTGGCCCCCAGCAGCACCTGCCCGGCCTCACCGGCCTCCACCCCGGCGGCCAGCGCGGCAATCGCGCCGGGCTGGTCGCCGGCCGGGGTGTAATCGGTGGTCAGTTGGAACGACTTGGACTCCATCCCGGCGATTTTACACGGCGGCGGCGAGGGTGAGGGCGCCGCCCCTTGCCGCCGCCGCCGAAAACGCATACACTCGCCCCCCTTTCACACTTTTCGCCGGAGGAGGCAATGGTTTTTGTTGATATTTTACCCGCTGTTTTTGGCGGGCTCGGGCTTTTCGCCGCGTTGCTGGTTTTTCTGCGCATCCGCTCGTATCCCGGCGGCACCGGCAAGGTGGCGGAAATCGGCGCGCAAATTCACCGCGGCGCCATGGTGTTTTTGCGCCGCGAATATTCCTATTTGGCGGCGTTTGTGGCCGTCGTCGCCGCGTTGCTGTTTTTCTCCGACCTCGGCTGGCGGACGGCGGCGGCGTTTCTGACCGGCGCGCTGTGCTCGGCGGTGGCCGGCTACATCGGCATGTTCACCGCCACCAGTTCCAACGTGCGCACCACCGTCGCCGCCCATGAGAGCGGCATCGCGCGCGCCCTCACCATCTCTTTCTTCGGCGGCTCGGTCATGGGGCTGTGCGTGGCCAGCACCGGGCTACTGGGACTGGGCATTTTGTACCTCGCTTTCGGCGGCGACCCGCACACCGCCCATGTCATCCACGGCTTCGGCATGGGCGCGTCCAGCGTGGCGTTGTTCTCGCGCGTCGGCGGCGGCATCTTCACCAAGAGCGCGGATGTCGGCGCCGATTTGG
>RKSH01000211.1 GCA_007570945.1 Gammaproteobacteria bacterium
TGCCGAGGTCAATGACTTTGAGTCCGGCCAGGGGCGCGGTCACTGTTGTTCTCCGCCTTTGCCGCCGCCGGCCGTGAGGGCGGCGGCCTTGTTTTTGTCAAACCACCAGCGGTCCAGCGCTTCCCCGGCGCGCACCGGCGCGGACGGACGGGAGAATTTGTCCCAGTACAAAATTCGCACCGCCGGCAGGTGCCAGTTGGGAATGACATAAAAATTCCACAGCAAAACCCGGTCCAGGGCGCGGGCGCGGGCGATTAAATTTTCCCGCGTGGCGGCCGTGGCCACCAACTCGGCCAGCTCGTCCACCACCTCGTTCTTGATGCCGATGTAGTTGCGGCTGCCGGGGCGGTCGGCGTCGGCGCTGCCCCACAGCGCGCGCTGCTCGTTGCCCGGGGATTCGGTTTGCCCGAAGACATGCACCATCATGTCGAAGTCAAAACTGCGCACGCGGCGGATGTATTGCGCGTAATCCACCACCCGCACCCGCGCCTCAATGCCAAGCCGTTTAAGATTGCGCACAAAAGGCAGCAGGATGCGCTCAAAATTGGACCCGACGACCATAAACTCAAAGGTGAAAGCCTCGCCGGTCTCGCCGTGCACCAGGCGGAAGTCCCTCACCACCCAGCCGGCCTGCTTTAGCAGGCGCGCCGCGTGCAGTAAATTTTCTCGCGGCCAGCCGCCGCCGTCGGTGGCCGGCGGACGGTAGGCTTGTTCAAAAACCCGCGCCGGGATTCGGCCGCGGTAACGGTTGAGCAGCGCCAGTTCCCGGCCCGTCGGCAGTCCCTCCGAGGCCAGGTCGGAGTTGGAAAAATAACTGCTGGTTCTTTTGTACTGGCCGAAAAAAAGCGCGCGGTTGGTCCACTCATAATCAAACGCGTAAGCCAGCGCCTCGCGCACCAGGGCCTGGCGAAAAACCGGCCGCCGCACGTTGTAGATGAATGCCTGCATGCCGGTGGGCTTGCGGCTGGGAATCCAGTCTTTAATCAGGCGCCCCTCGGTGACGGCGCCGATGCCGTAGTCCAGCGCCCAGGCTTTGGCGGTGTTCTCGTGGCGGAAGTCAATGCGGCCGGATTTCAGCGCCAGGCGAATGGCGGTAATGTCGCGAAAATACTCGGTGCGCTTCTGGTCAAAATTGTGCAAGCCGCGGTTCACCGGCAAATCCCGTCCCCAGTAATTTTTCACCCGCTCCTCAATCACGTAACGCCCGGCCTCAAATTTTTTAATCCGGTACGGCCCGCTGCCGAGGGGCGGCTGCAGGGTGGTTTTGGTGAAGTCGCGCCGCTGCCAGTAGTGGCGCGGCAGCACCGGCATCTGCCCCACCAACAGCGGCATCTCGCGGCTCTCAGCCTCGGCGAAGTTGAACCTCACCCGCCGTTCGCCGAGTTCCTCCACGCTGCGCACGCCAGCGAACAGGGAACGGTAAAACGGCCGGCCGGCGGTGGTGAGCGTGCGGAATGACCAGGCCACATCGGCGGCGGTGATGGCGGCGCCGTCGTGCCAGCGCGCCTGCGGATGCAGGTCAAAAATCACCCACGAGCGGTCGGCCGGCCAGGTGATGCTTTCGGCGATAAGACCGTAGGCGGTGTACGGTTCGTCGGCGCTCAGCGTGAGCAGGGTTTCATTGGCGGTGATATAGGGAATGACGGCCGCGCCGGAGTCGGTGGTGGCCGGATTGCCCTTGGCGATGTAGGGGTGAAAACTGTCAAAGGAACTCTCCCGCGCCAGCCGCAAAACGCCGCCCTTGGGCGCGCCGGGGTTCACGTAGTCAAAGTGGGTGAAGCCGGCGGCGTATTTCGGCTCGCCGTGCATGGCAATGGCGTGGGCGGTGGTGACGGTGTCGACGCCGGAGGCGGTGGTTGCAGTGCCGGGAACGGTGGTTGCACTGCCGGAGGCGGTGGTTGCGGTGCCGAAGACGGTGGTCACAGTCCCGAAGACGGCGGCGGTGATGAGCGCGGCGGGGATGGAAATGGCCGGGGCGGTTTTCACATGCGTTAGTATAAACGCCATGACCGCGAATGCCGCCACCTGGTTTGCGCGCCGGCTGTTGCGGTGGCAGCCGCGGCATGGGCGCAATGATTTGCCGTGGCAGAAGCCGCGCGATGTTTACCGGGTGTGGCTTGCGGAAATCATGCTGCAGCAGACGCGGGTGGCGGCGGTGGTGCCGTACTATGAGCGTTTTGTGCGGCGTTTTCCCGATGTCCAAACCCTGGCCGCCGCGCCGCGCGACGAGGTGATGCACCACTGGGCCGGCCTCGGCTACTACGCCCGCGCGCGCAACCTTCACCGGGCCGCACAAGTGGTGGTTGCGCGCGGCGGGTTCCCCGGCAGCCTGGCGGGGATGCAAAAACTGCCCGGCGTCGGCCGCTCCACCGCCGCCGCCATTCTCGCCCTCACCCGCAGCCGGCCGCACGCCATTCTCGATGGCAACGCGCGCCGGGTGCTGTGCCGGTTTTACCAGGTGCGCGGCCCGCGCGCCGGCCCCGGCGCCGCGCAAACCGAGCGGTTGCTGTGGCGCATTGCCGGGCGCAACACGCCACGGTGTCAGGCGGCGCGCTACACCCAGGCCATCATGGATTTGGGCGCCACGGTCTGCGTGCGCGGCGCGCCGCATTGTGAACATTGCCCGGTGGCGGCGCGTTGCCGCGCCCGGCGCCACGGCGTTGCCGCGCAACTGCCGGCCGCCGCCAAACGCAAACCGCTGCCGGTGAAGGCGGTGCGGATGATTTTTGTGCGCGATGGGCGCGGACGGGTTTTGCTTGAACAACGCCCGGCGTGCGGAATTTGGGGCGGCTTGTGGAGCCCGCCGCAGTGCGCCATGGAGGAGGACTGCCCGGCTTTGCTTGAAAAAAAGTTCGGCATTAAAATTACAACCGAGCCGGCCGGCGAGGTCCTGCGCCACGGCTTCACCCACTATGTTTTGGAAATCACCCCGGTGCCGGCGCGGGTGGCGGGTTTCACCGACAAGGTCCTGGAACGGCCGCCGCTGGTCTGGTATGAGCCGGCCGGACTGCCGCGCCTGGGGCTGGCGGCGCCGGTGAAAAAATTGCTCGGGCATGTGATGGAAACCGGTGACCCGCTTTAACGGCGCGCAAAAGAAAAAACGCGCATAATCGCCGCATGCCCCGCACCGTCCACTGTGTTGTGCTGAAAAAAGAGGCCGCCGGGCTGCAGTCGCCGCCGTGGCCGGGTGAACTTGGGCGGCGGGTATTTGAGAATGTCAGCGCCGAGGCCTGGTCGCGGTGGCTGGCGCACCAGACCATGCTGATTAATGAAAGGCGCCTGAGCCTGGTGAAGGCGGAGCACAAAAGTTACCTTGCCGCGCAAATGGAAAAATTCTTTTTCGGCGGCGAAGTGGACCAGCCGGCCGGTTATGTTGCGGCGGATGAAGACAAGTAACCGCGCGGGCGGCCTGCGATGAACCGCCTGGCCGGCGAGACCAGCCCCTACCTTTTGCAGCATGCGCGCAACCCGGTGGACTGGTATCCGTGGTGCCGGGAGGCGCTGGAGCGGGCGCGGCGCGAGGATAAATTAATTCTTCTGTCGGTGGGCTACTCGGCGTGCCACTGGTGCCATGTGATGGCGCACGAGTCCTTTGAGGATGAAAAAACCGGCGCGCTGATGAACCGTTTGTTTGTGTGCATCAAGGTGGACCGTGAAGAGCGCCCCGACCTGGACAAGGTTTACCAACTCGCCCACCAGTTGATGACCCGCCGCCCCGGCGGCTGGCCGCTGACGGCGTTTCTCACGCCGCACCGGCACACGCCGCTGCTAATCGGCACCTATTACCCGCAAACCCGCCGCCATGGCCTGCCGTCGTTCACCGAAGTGATGGAGGCGGTGGAGCGGCATTACCGGGAAAACGCGCGGGCCGCATCCGAACACCACGATGCGCTGCTGCGCGCGCTTGTGCAAACCGAACCGGCGCCGGCGTCGCCGGAATGGAACCCCGATGAACGGCCGTTGCGCGCGGCGGCGGTGGAAATTGCGCGGCAGCATGATTCGGTGCACGGCGGTTTCGGCGGCGCGCCGAAGTTTCCCCACCCCACGGCGGTGGAGTTCTGCCTGCGCGAAAGCGCGCGCGGCGGCGGCGATGAGGGTTTGCGGGCGGTGGCGATGCACACTTTGCGCGCCATGGCGGCCGGCGGTTTTAACGACCAACTCGGCGGCGGTTTTTACCGTTATACGGTGGACGCGGCGTGGAACATTCCGCACTTTGAAAAAATGCTCTACGACAACGCGCAACTGCTGCCGCTGTACGCCGATGCGCACCGCATGAGCGGTGACGCCGAATTTGCCGCGGCGGCGCACCGCACCGCGCAATGGGTGATGGAGGAAATGCAGGATGCCGGCGGCGGCTATTACTCGTCGCTGGACGCCGACTCCGAGGGCGGGGAGGGCAAGTTTTATGTTTGGAGCGCGGCGCAGGTGAAAGAACTTTTGTCCGCCGACGAGTGGCGCGCGGTGCGGATTCGTTATGGTCTCGGTGGCGCGCCGAATTTCGAGGGCAAACATCACCTTTACCTGCACGCGCCGCCGGCGGCGGTGGCGCGGGAGTTGTCGGCGGACATTGATGCGGCGAAAAAAACATTGGCCGGCGCCAACAAAAAACTTCTCGCGGCCCGCGCAAAACGAGTGCGCCCGGCTCTGGACGACAAAATTTTAACTTCGTGGAACGCAATGATGATTCGCGGCCTGGCCCGCGCTGGCGGCGTCCTGGGGCGCGGGGATTATCTGGACTCGGCGCAGCGCGCGGCGGATTTTCTGCAACGGGTTTTGTGGAGCGGCGGCCATCTGCTCGCCACCAGCCGCAATGGCCAGGCGCGGTTGAACGCTTATTTGGATGATTATGTTCTGCTTGCGGATGCGCTTGTTGAGTTGGTTTCGCGGCGCTGGAATGCGGGTTACCTGCGCTGGGCGATGCATCTTGCCGATATTGTTCTGGCGCGTTTTGCCGACGCGGCCGGCGGCGGTTTTTATTTCACCGCCGATGACCATGAGAAATTACTGCACCGCCACAAGCCGTCCACCGACGACGCTGTTCCTTCCGGCAACGGAATCGCGGCGCGGGTTTTTGCCGTTCTTGCGCGCCTGACCGGGGAGAAAAAATACGGTGACGCCGCCGACAGCGCGCTGAAAATGCTGTGGCCCGGCCTCCGCCGCCACCCTTTCGCCCATTGTTCGGCGCTGTGCGCGTTGCAGGAGCATCTCAGTCCGGGGAAATTAATTATCCTGCGCGGCGCGCCGCCGGACATGGCCGACTGGCGGCGCGCGGTGGCGCGCATCAGTGACCCGTTTGCGCTCATGCTCAGCATCCCCGCCGATGAAAAAAACCTGCCCGGCCTGCTCGGCGAATGCAGGCCCCGGGGCGCGGTCACGGCATATGTGTGCGAGGGTTTTCAGTGCGGCGCGCCGCTGGGGGAGTTGCCGGCGCTGGTTAAAATTCTCGGTGATGGCTGATGGTTTGTGCTAATGTCCGCCAGTCGCCGGCCAGATTATGAACATTGTTTTCAAAAACGGCATCCGCGTTTCGGGCTCCATGGGATCCATGGATGAGGGCTTTGCGCAAATCCTGAGCGCCGAGGCGCTTGAGTTTGTCGCCGAGCTGCACCGGGCATTTAATGCGCGGCGCCTGGAGTTGCTTGAGATGCGGCGCGTTGCGCAGGACCCGCAGGGCCGGGCGCTGGATTTTGACCCGGCGACCCGGGAGATCCGCGACGGTGACTGGCGCGTCGCCGATGCGCCGCCGGATTTGCAAAACCGCCGGGTGGAAATCACCGGCCCGGTGGACCGCCGCATGATGATTAACGCGCTCAACTCCGGCGCGCAGGTTTTTATGGCCGACCTGGAGGATGCGCAGTCGCCGGTGTGGGAGGGGATTGTTCGCGGGCAGATTAATTTGCGTGATGCGGTGCGGCGGCAACTGGCGTTCACCGGCGCCGCCGGCAAGCGGTACGAATTAAACAAAGACCTCGCCACCCTGCTGGTGCGCCCGCGCGGCTGGCACCTGCCGGAGGCGCATGTGCAGGTCGATGGCGGGGAAATTTCCGGCGCATTGTTTGATTTCGGTTTGTATTTTTTTCACAACGCCGCAGAACTCGTCGCGCGCGGCGGCGGGCCGTATTTTTACCTGCCCAAACTTGAGCATTATCTTGAGGCGCGGCTGTGGAATGATGTGTTCAACAAGGCCCAGGACATGCTCGGCATCGCGCGCGGCAGTGTGCGCGCCACCGTGCTGGTGGAAACCATCAGCGCGGCGTTTTACATGGAGGAGATTCTGTACGAGCTGCGCGAGCACGCCTCCGGTTTGAACGCCGGCCGCTGGGATTACATTTTCAGTTTCATTAAATACTTCCGCGAGCGGCCCGACTGCGTGTTTCCGGACCGCGCCCAGGTGACGATGACGGCGCCGGCGATGCGCGCCTACACCGAACTGCTGGTCGCCACCTGCCACCGCCGCGGCGCCCATGCCATCGGCGGCATGGCGGCGTTCATTCCCAGCCGCCGCGACCCGGCGGTTAACGCGGTGGCGATTCCAAACGTGCGCAAGGACAAGGAGCGCGAATCGGCCGGCGGTTTTGACGGCACCTGGGTGGCGCACCCCGACCTGGTGCCGGTGGCGAGGGAGGTTTTTGACCGCGCCCTCGGCGCCGCGCCGCACCAGAAACATGTGCACAGCGATTGCGCGGTGACGGTGAAGCGGGAGGATTTGCTGAACCCGGAGGTGCCCGGCGGAAAAATCACCGAGCACGGCATCCGTGAAAACATCAGCGTCGCGCTGCAGTACTTGGACCACTGGCTGGGCGGCACCGGCGCGGCGGCGATTAATCATCTGATGGAGGACGCCGCCACCGCCGAGATTTCCCGCTCCCAATTGTGGCAGTGGATTCGCCACGCCGTGCCCCGCGACGACGGCGCCAAGGTGGACGCCGCCATGTACAAAGAAATCCGCGAGGAAGAGTTGGCCGCCCTGGGCGGCGCCGGCGAGCGGCATCTCGGTGAGGCCGCGCGGCTGTTGGATGAGATTGTGCTGAGCGGCGAGTTTGTGGAATTTCTCACCCTGCCGGCGTACCGCTCGCTGCTGAAGTTGTAAAAAGCAAGGGCGGGGCCCGGCATCCGGACCCCGCCCTTTCATGAATGGTGATGGCGGCGGCGAATTAGTTCGGCGCAAACACCGTGACCGTCTCCAGCCGGCCTTCATTGACCACCCAGTGCTCAAAAGTGCCGCTGACATCGCCGTCGGCGTCGAACTCATGGTCGCCGGAGGCGCCCACATAGTTGATGTCCTCGCCGTCGCTGATGGCGCGCAGGGCCTTGGCGAACTCGCCGGGTTTGATTTTGATGCCCGGCGCGTTGGTGACGTCGCGCAGGGCGTCGCGCACATCCGCGCCGTCGCGGGAATCGGCTTTGGCGATGGCCAAAAGCAGCACCATGGCGGCGTCGTAACTTGAGTCGATGAACGGCCGCGGCGGAAGTTCGCCGAAAGCCTTCTCGTAGTTGGCCTGAAAGATGCGCGAGGTGTCGGTCTCCAGCGCCTTGGGCGCGGTGCCGAAAGTGCCGTTCAGATAGCTTGCGCCGATCTGGCTCACCACATCCTCGGCTTTCATGCCGTCGGTGAGGATGAACTTCTGGAACAGCCCTTCCTCCAGCGCCTGCTTGAGAATGGTGATGCCGCCATCGTCGGGGTAGGCGATAAGCAGCAAGTCCTCGGCGCCGCTGTCGGCCGCGGAGGATAATTCGCCGCGGTAGGATGCCTTGCCCGGCTCAAACGGTTCGGAGGCGGTGACGCTGCCGCCGGCGCTCTCAAAGGCGCCGGTGAAACTCTCGGCCAGACCCTCGCCGTAGTCGTTGTTGATGTAAAGGATGGCGACTTTGCTCTTGCCCTCCTGGCGGCTGATCTGCGCCAGCGCCACGCCTTGGAAAGCATCGGAGGGCACCGTGCGGAACAGGAAATCGTCGTCGTTCAGCCGGGTGATGGTGGGCGCGGTGCTGGCCGGTGAGACGGTGGGTACGCGGTCCACACTGCTGACGCTTTGCGCCACCGGAATGGTGTTGCCCGACGACAGCGCGCCGACCATGCCCGACACCGCCGAGATGGAGGTGAGTTTCTTCGCCGCGTCAATGCTGGGCTGGGACTTGGTCTGGGTGTCGGCGATGATGATTTGCACCTTGCCACCGAGCAGGCCGCCGGCGGCGTTGGCTTCATTCACCGCCATGCGGACGCCGTTGAGGCAGGATTCGCCGTAGGCTTGCAGGCCGCCGGTGAGGGGCATCAGCGCGCCGATCTTGACCGGCTCGGCGGCGGTCGATGCCAGCGGCGCGCACAGGGCGGCGACGGCGAGGGTGACGGTGGTGCGTCGGCAAGCCGACAGGATGAGTGGGGTTTTCATAACTGGCCTCCAGGGTGGCGTAGAATGGACAGGAGCCGCGAGCATAGCGCGGTGCGGCGGGATTTTCAAGCGGCACAACAGCGGCGGCGGAGATGGCGATGGTATTCGGCGACACACAGGCGTTGGCGGTGTTTGCGGCGGCGTCGACGGCACTCATCCTGATGCCTGGGGACAACCTGTTCCTGATGGCGCAGAGCATGCTCCACGGCCGTGGCAAGGGACTCGCCCTCGCCCTCGGCCTGGCACTCGGCAACACCGCCCACACTGTGGCGGCGGTGCTTGGCGCGGCGGTGATTTTCCAGACCTCGGCGGTGGCGTTCACCGTGTTCAAGGTGCTGGGAGTGGGCTACCTGCTGTTCCTCGCCTGGCGGACGGTGCGGGAATTTGGCGGCACCGGGGGCGGAAACGGTGATGCCGCCGGCCAGGCTGGCGGGGGCGGGGGCGTGGATGATGGCGGCCGGGCCGCACATGCCGCCGGCCGCCGCAGCCTGTTTTTTCGCGGTCTGCTGATGAACGTGCTGAACCCCAAAGTGTCGCTGTTTTTTCTCGCCTTCCTCCCGCAGTTCGTCCCACAAGGGGCGGCGGCGCCGGGCGTATACATGGCCTCGCTTGGCGGCGTGTTTGTGCTGCTGACGGCGCTGATATTTTCCGCCATCGTCCTGCTCTCGGCCCGCATCGGCGCCTTGTTGCGGCGAAATCCGGCGGTCAAACGTTGCCTGGCCTGGTTGACGGCATCGGTTTTCGTCGCGTTGGGTTTGCGGCTGGCAGTGGCGGAGAGTTAAGCCTTTGTTTTGGCGGGGGAAATGAGCGTTGACTTTGGGTGTAGTACGAATTAAGGTTCGTAGTTCTGAATCTTAGGAGTAATACCATGAAAACCAGCAAACTCACCATCAAAGGCCAGGCCACCATCCCCAAGCCGGTGCGGGATTTTCTGCAAATCGGCCCCGGCGACCAACTCGGCTTCATCACCGAGGAGGACGGCCACGGATTCAGACGGGCGGTGCTTATCCCTAGGACAGTAAAAGCCGCCGATTTGTACGGCATCCTGAAGCCGCCGCCGGGCAAGCCGCCGCTCGGCCTTGAGGACATGGAACGGGCGATCGAGGAAA
>RKSH01000007.1 GCA_007570945.1 Gammaproteobacteria bacterium
ATCGGTTTTGATGTGGAATTCTGCCGCGACCTGGCCAAAGCGCTTGGCGTGGACGCGGAGATTGTGGAAACCCCCTCCCCGGACCGCATTCCGGCAATCTTGTCGGGCCGGGTGGACATCGGTGTGGCCTCGGCAACCAACAGTCTGGAGCGGGCCAAGTCGGTCGCGTTTTCCATTCCCTACCAGATATGGGACACTGGTGTCGCGGTTGCTGCCGATGACAAAACCATCAACACCTACGAAGACCTGAAAGGCAAGCGCGTCGGCACCGTGCGCGGCACTTCCGGGGAAGCCGAATTTCTGAAAGACTACGAGGCATGGAAAGAAACCGGCATCAGTTACATCGCCTACGGTTCCAATGCCGAGCAATTCCTGGCCCTGCAACAGGGCAAGGTCGATGCCATCATTGAAAGCAAGCAGATATTCGGCGAATACGTTAAGGGCCCGGGCAAGGGGAAAATCCGGGTCTGCTGCTCCACCAGCGCACCCTCTGACTGGACCGGCCTCATGGTGAAGCGGGGGCAGGAGGGGTGGCTCAGATGGATTAACCTGTTCGTGTGGCACCAGTGGAAGAACGGCCGCACCGATGAACTGTACCGGAGATGGTTCGGCTATCCGGCGCCAGACATGAGTTATCCGGGGGTGCACGGCTACTGAGCGGTCGCCTGTATCCGGAGGGCCGGGGTGGGCGGCGTAAAGCCGCCGGCTTCGGCCCTTTTTTTATGCCGGGCGGGTTTGGAAAACCGTTCCGCTCCGCCGTTCCGGCGATGGTTTATTCTTGAACATGGTGCTGGATTACACTTTTCAGTGGCGCGTGGTTTTCAGGCATTGGCCGGAGATTTTGCAGGCCGGCCTGCTCACCCTGGAAATCACGGTTCTCTCCATAGTGATGGGGCTGGCGATCGGCCTGGTGCTGGCGGTGTGCCGCAACGCCGAAAATCCGCTGGCTCGGGCGATGGCCGCGTGCTGGGTGTCGCTGGCGCGCAACACGCCGGCTTTGCTGCAGATTTATGTCGCTTATTTCGGCCTCGGCGCTTTCGACCTGCACCTTTCCCCCTACGCCTCGGTGCTGGGCGCCATCACCTTCAATAACGCCGGCTACCTGACCGAAATTCTGCGCGGCGGCATGGCCGCGGTCAACCCCGCCCAGCAGGGCGCGGCCCTGGGGCTCGGCATGAACCGTTTTCAAATGTATGTCCATGTCATTTTTCCGCAGGTTTTGCGCGCTGTGTTTCTGCCGATTCTGAACCAGGTGGTGTGGGCGATGCTGGGCACCTCGCTCGGCATGATTATCGGACTGCAGGAGTTGACCGGCATGACCACTTTTCTGCAGTCCCAGACTTTCCGCCCCTTTGAATTTTATTTTGCTGCCGCGGTGATGTACCTCGCCGTCGCGCAAATCGCGTTGCTGTGCGGGCGGCTTGCATCGCTGAAATTATTCCGCGGGTGAACAGCCGTGAACTACGTCGCCACATTCACCACAAACGACTTTCTGCTGATGGCGCAGGGCGCGGGGATTACGTTTGTGCTGACAATCTCATCCGGAGCCATCGGGACTGTTCTGGGATTTCTGGTCGGCTGGGCGCGCACCGTGAAAAGCCCGCTCCTTTTTTACGCCCTGGGCGGATACATCGGCGTCATTCGCTCGGTGCCGTTGATTGTGCAATTCGTGCTGTTCAACAGTTTCATGGCCATCGCCGGCCGCCCCATGGACCCTTTCCTGTCGGGGATTCTGACCCTGTCCATTTACATCTCCGGCTACGTCGCCGAGGTGGTAAAAGCCGGGATTGAGTCGGTTCCGTCCCCCACCCGCATGGCGGCCCGCGGCCTCGGCATGACATACCTGCAGGATTTCTTTTATATTGTTTTGCCCATCGGCGCCCGCACCGTGTTGCCGTCGTGGACCGGATTGATGCTCGGCCTGATGAAAGACACGGCCCTGATTGCGGTTCTCGGCGCAACGCCGCCGGAGTTGTTGCGCGCATCGCAGATTATCATCAATCGCGTGCAGGAGCCCCTTCTCATCCTGCTCGGGGCCGGGGCTTTCTATTTTGTCATGTGCTGGGCGATTGCCCGAATCAGCGGACACTACGAGGGCCGCTGGAAAAGACAACAGGAGGCGCTGCAATGATCGAAGTCAAAAATGTTCACAAGTCCTTCGGCTCCCTGGCGGTGCTGAAAGGCGTCGATCTCGTGGTTGAGAAAGGCGAGGTGCTCTGCCTCATCGGCGCTTCCGGCTCCGGCAAGTCGACCCTACTGCTTTGCATCAACGCGCTTGAGGAAATTCAGCGGGGGGAAATTATTGTGGACGGCATTAATGTTCACGCGGCGCACACCGACCGCAACAAGTTGCGCCGCAAACTCGGCATCGTGTTCCAGCAGTTCAACGCGTTCCCGCACCTGACGGCGCGGCAGAACGTTGCGCTTGCGCCGCGCATCGTCCTTAAAAAAACCAGGCGGGAGGCGCTGGAAATCGCGGAAAAACACCTGGTCCATGTGGACCTCGGCGACAAGATGGACCATTACCCGTCGCAACTCTCCGGCGGCCAGCAACAGCGCCTCGCCATCGCCCGCGCCCTGGCCATGGAACCGGACTACATGCTTCTGGACGAGGTGACCTCGGCCCTTGACCCGGAATTGGTCGGTGAGGTTCTGGACACGTTGCGGCTACTGAGTGACGAAGGTATCACACTAATCGCCGTCACCCACGAAATTCCATTCGCCCGGGAAGTGGCCGACCGGGTCGCTTTTTTTCACCAGGGGGTGATTTACGAGTCAGGCGCGGCCAAAGAAATGCTCGGCAACCCGCAAAAACAACGCACCAAGGATTTTCTCGGCAAGATTCTATAGAAGCCGGGCCAGGCCGGCCGGAATGAAGCCGATGGAGACACCCGCCGCCGCCGAAATACTGCCACACTCCCGCCATGCCCTCGCCCGCCATCCGCGCTTACTTGAAGGAAGTCGCCGCCATTCAACGCAGCGGCGAATTCCACCGTGCGGCGAATCACCTCGATTTGCTCGTCGGCGTCCAGCGTCGCCGACTCGCCGGAAGTGCCGACCGACACGATGCCATCGGTGCCGCTGCGCGCATGAATATCGACCAGCCGACGAAGCGCATCGAAGTCGACGCCCCCCGCCTCATCCATCGGCGTGATTAACGCGACCAAACTGCCTTTTAACATGGTGGGTGACCG
>RKSH01000027.1 GCA_007570945.1 Gammaproteobacteria bacterium
ACCTTGCGCAACGGCGCCGAGGTGCACCTCCACGCCCAGGCCGCCGGCGCCGGCAGCGCCCTCCCCAAAATTCTCAACCCAATCTTCAACCTGCTCGACGACGTTCTGGAGTTATTCGGCTTCGATTTAATTCCCGACGTCACCGATTATTCCAACCGCGACGCGAGCGACGACCGCGCCAGTTTCCTGTTCGACGGCCCGGTCAACACGATTGCCCAGGGCGGCGCCATGCCGGTGGTCTTCGGCGGCCCCATTCGCACCGGCTCCGTCACCCTCAGCGCCGGCATTCAATCCGACGCGTACTACGAACGCGGGGCTCTTGTCAGGCCGGGCGTTTACCGCCTCGGCTCTCTTCGCAGCCGCGCCACAATTTCCATCATCGACGCCATCGGCGAGGGCGAGATTCGCGGCCTGGTGCACGGCGGCCGCTCGGTTTTCATCGACAACGTGCCGGTGCAAAATCAGAATGAAGAAAACCTGGTGGACGGCGTGGCAGTGGAATTCACCACCGGCGCCCTCGGCCAGGACGCCCTTGATGGCATCAGCGCGGTGGAGCGCGAGGTTGCGGTTGGCGCCGACATTTTGCACGACGCGCCTGTCGTTCGCGTCATCAACAACCCCGCCGTCACCCACGTCCGCGTCACCCTGCGCTTTCCCCGCCTGCTCCGCGTCGATGGCGCCAACACCCGAAATCACCGCACTTACTTCCGAATCGACTACCAGGAAAACGGTGGGGCCTGGCACGCCTGGCGCAATCAGCAAGAATCGTCGGTGTGGGGCAAGGCCGCCTCGCCGGTGGAGTGGTCTTTCGACCTGCCGTTGGAAAACGCCCGCGCGCCGGTGAACATTCGCGTCACCCGCACCCGAGCAGACAACACCGACGAAAAAATCCACGACAAAATTCAGTGGGCGCGCTACACGGAAATCATCCGGCAACAATTTCTTTACCCGCACACCGCCCTCGCCGGCCTCAAGGTCAGCGCCCAGGGCTGGGATGGCCGCTCGTTGCGCCGCCGCGAATACGAGGTTTACGGCCTCATCGTCCAGGTGCCGACCAACTACGACCCGGCCGCCCGCACCTACGCCGGCGTCTGGGACGGCACCTTCAAACGCGCCTGGACCGACAACGGCGCCTGGATTGCCTACCACATGCTCGCCAACAAACGCTTTGGCCTTGGCGATGAAATCACCGCCGCGCAACTCTCCGCCGCCAAGTGGGATTTTTACGCCATCGCCCAGTTCAACGACCAGTTGGTGCCGGATGGCGAGGGCGGCTACGAGCCGCGTTTTCGCACCACCGGGGTGGTGAACAAGGCGGTGAGCGCAAAGCAGTTTATCGACCAACTTCTCTCTTCGTTCAACGCCCAACTCGCCTACGGCGCCGGCGCCATCGCCGCCGTCCAGGACCGCCCCGCCGACCCGGAAATCCTCGTCACCAACGCCAACGTCATCGACGGCGAATTTAAGTACGCCGACCTGCCCCACTCCAAGCGCGTCAGCGCCGTGGCCATGTCCTTCAACGACCCGGCCGACCGCTACAAACTCGGCATCGAGTTGGTGGTGGATGACAAGTTGGTGGCGAAATACGGCTACCGCCAGGCCGACAAGGCCGCCGTTTTCTGCACCAGCCGCGCGCAGGCGCAGCGCCAGGCGCGATATTTTTTGCGCGCGCAGGAACGCGAATCCGACAAACTCAGCTACCGCGCCGGCCTCGACCACGCCGCCCTCCGCCCCGGCGCCATCATCAAACAAACCGACACCCACCTGAACCGCGGCGCGCGCATGGGGCTGCGCATTAAATCCGTGCGGAATATTTTTGAGGAGGTTTTTGACCGTACTCGCCAGACTGGTTACACCCACCTTTTGATGCCCCATGATATTGTTCCCTTATTCGCGAGAGGCCCGGCGCATAAGGGGTTGTACTACGGCCAAAACAGTTGGCTGCGCCACGCCGGCGCGGCGCCGTCTAATTTTTGGCCGCACTACCATCGCAACAACTCAGACTCCCTGCCGGAATTTCAGTTCGAATTCAACGAGCGGCCCAACGGCATTAATGGTGACGAGCCATTTCCCAGGCATGCCGACGCAAGCAACCCCTACGACTTCCCCGGCCGCATGTTCCAACTCCTTTTTTGCCGCTCCCACGACGCCTCGGCCAACCCTCCGCACGCAATGCTTCTAATGCGCCACGACGCCCAGTGGTCCCGCACGCTGGAGCCGGTGCGAAATATGGCCATCGTGTTCCGCTTTCGTCGCTATTTGGACGGCTGGACCGAGCGGCGCGGCAGAAATTCTTACACCGGATATAACCCCACGGAGTGGGAGCGTGATCACGACACTGTTGTCGTCGACCACGGCTTTCTCCCCTTCGCCGCCGCCGAGCTCGGAAATAACCGTTACAAATGGATGAAGGCTTGGTATGATGCACTTGACCCCCGCCCCACCTGGGCCGAGACGGTGTGTCGCCCCTGGCGTGAGTGGAATTCCGGCACCTGGATTAATTGCATGGATTTCGCCATTGTTAATTTGGACACACTCGGCGCCGCGCTCGGCATGAACCTGCCCATAGCGGACGTTTTTCGCCTCGGCGCCCACGCAGTGGTTGAGGTGGATTCCCTGGCCGCCGTGCCCGCCGCCGCCCCCGCCGACATGCGCTTTTCGTTCATGGGCGATGATGGCGCGATTCATGAGCGCGGCATCCTCGCCGCCGACCATCAAAACAACTTTTTGCTGCTCGATGCCCCCCTCCCCGCCGGCCCGCCCGGCGCGCGCGGCGCGCAAAATTATGTCGATCGAATGTTTGCGCGCGGCGCCGCTTTAAACCCGCTCATCCAAGACGACGGCATAAAATTATGGGGGTATCTGGACGGCCCGGAGCAGCGGGTTTTGGACGATTTTGCGCCCAAGCCGTTCCCCGGCACGCCGCCGGCCGACACCATCGCCGCCCTGGAACACAACGCCGCCCCCGCCCGCCTCTGGCGCGTCACCTCGGTGAACGAGGTGGACCAAATGGAATTCCGCGTCACCGCCCGCGCCCACGACCCGGATAAGTACCGCGCTATTGAGGACGCCACCTTCATCGAGCCGGCCCCCATCGACATCTTCCCCACCGGCGAACTCGCCGCGCCGGTGACGGTGAGCCTGGAGGAGCAGGTGTGGCGCGAGGGCCGCGAGTGGCGCTCGCGCATGCT
>RKSH01000061.1 GCA_007570945.1 Gammaproteobacteria bacterium
TTTCACCGCCCCGCGCCGGCCGCGCGACTTTTGGAACAGAGTCGCGCCGCTGAAACCGTCACCCAAGGGCTCCGGCCCGGCATCGCGCAACAGCGGATGGCGCAGCGGGTCGCCCGCGGTCCACACCATGCAGCCAAAACGGCGCGGGTCGCAAAAGCGCAAACACAGCCCGCCGCCGAACAAAAAATCCACATGGTCATGCGCCCCGGGCGGCCGGGCCTGGGTGAGGACGCGCAAACTGCCCGACATGCCGAGGTGCACCAGCAGGCAGCCGCCGTCCACGGTCAGCAATAGATATTTCGCCCGCCGCCCCACATCCCGCACCCGCCGGCCGCTGAGTGCACGCGCAAGTCCACCCCACACCGGCCGGCGCAGGCGGCGGTTGCGCACGGTGAGGCCGGTGATTTGTTTGCCGGTGATGTGCGGCGCGATTCCACGGCGCACGGTTTCCACTTCCGGAAGTTCGGGCATGATTTTTAAGTCTCGGTGGACGATTCGCCGGGTGGCGGTTTCGGCCATGCCGCCGCCGGCCGCCGTACCGCAAGTGCAAGTCGGCGCATGAATTCTTCGCGTGCAATTTCGCGCGCGCCCATGCCGGCCAGATGCGCCGATGGCAACTGGCAGTCGATGAAAGCAAAATCCCACGCCGCTAATTGGCGCGCCAGATGCACCAGCGCGACTTTGGATTCGCCGCCGCCGCTGCTGAACATGCTCTCGCCAAAAAACGCGCGGCCGATTGCAACGCCATACAAACCGCCGGCCAAGACGCCGTCGCGCCACACCTCCACCGAGTGCGCAAACCCCCGGCGGTGCAGTCTCTGGTAAGCGCGCTGCATGGCCGGCGTAATCCAGGTGCCGCCGTCACCACTGTTTTGGCGCCTCGGCGCGGCACAAGCGGCGATGACCGAGGGGAAGTCGCGGTTGACGGTGACGGGCAAAAGTTTTTTGCGCAAAAGTTTGTGCAAACTGCGTGAGATGTGAATGCTGCGCGGGAACAAAACCATGCGCGGGTCGGGCGCCCACCACATGATTGGCTCGCCGGGGCCGAACCAGGGAAAAATTCCACCGCGGTAAGCCGCCAACAAACGCGCGCCGCCGAGGTCGCCGCCCACCGCCAGCAGGCCTTCCTTTGATGCGCAAGTCACCGGCGGGAACGGCGCGGGCTCAGACATTGCGGAACGGTGAGTGCGCTTCCAGCGCCGCTTTGTATTTGCCCATGCCGCGTTTTTCGCCGGCCAAGAATTCCCCCACGGCGGCGCGAAACAGCGGATGGCTGAGCCAATGAACCGAGCGCGTGGTGACCGGCGTTAGGCCGCGCTGCAGTTTATGTCCGCCCTGGGCGCCGGCCTCAAAACGCGCGATGTTGTTTTCGATGCACCACTCAATGGGACGGTGGTAGCAGGTTTCAAAATGCAGGTCGGCAATGCGCGCCGCCGCGCCCCAGTAGCGCCCGTAAAGCGCGCCGTCGCCGAGAAAGAACAGCGCGCCGGCGACCACCTCGCCGCCCATGCGCGCCATGGCCATGACGATGCGCTGCGCCATGTTTTCACCGATGGCGTGGAAGAATGCGCGGTTGAGATGGTGAAATGAAGCGTGTGCGGCGTGGGTGATGCGGTAGAAATCGTAGAACCGGTTCCAGTCGCGCTCGCCAAGCGCATCGCCCGGCAACATGTCCACGCGCACGCCTTGTTCTGCGACCCGGCGGCGCTCGCGCTTGATTTTTTTGCGCTTGTCGGCGGACATGGCGCCGAGGTATTCGGTGAAAGAACGGTAGCCGCGGTTGTGCCAGTGAAATTGCACATCGCGCCGTTCCATCATGCCGGCGTGGCGGCTGATGAGTCGCGCGTCGCTTTCGTTGGGAAACAAAAAATGCAGCGACGAGACGCCGAGTTTGCGCGCATGGCCGAGGGCCGCCTCAATTAATTGCGCGGCGACTGTTTCGTGGCGCACGCCCGGCGCGCTGAGTAGCCGCGGCCCGGCCACCGGCGTGAACGGCACCGCGCACACCAGTTTTGGATAGTAGGAAAAACCATTGCGCTCGTACGCGTCGGCCCAGGCCCAGTCAAAAACAAATTCGCCCGCCGAGTGACTCTTAAGATACAGCGGCATCGCGCCAACCAAAGCCTCACCCTCAAACAACGCCAAATGCTGCGCTTGCCACCCCCGCCCGCCACCCGCGCAACCACTGGCCTCCAGCGCGGACAAAAACCGGTAATCCAGAAACGGACAACCGGCAAGGTTCAGCCGTTGCCATTGCCGCCCCGGCACCCGGCGGATGTCATTTATAATCTGCAGTTGCATCGGAATTATCTTAAACGCACCGCCGCCGATTATGCCAAAACCCCTCACCCTCGCCCTCGCCCAGCAGGATTTTCTGGTGGGTGACATTGGCGGCAATGCGGAAAAAATTCTTGCCGTCGCTGCGCGCGCCGCGGGTGGGGGTTGCGACTTGGTGGCGTTTCCGGAGATGGCGGTGAGCGGGTATCCGCCGGAGGATTTGGTGTTGCGGACGGATTTTGTGCGGGCGGCGGAAAGCGCGGTTGCGAAAATCGTCGCCGCCAGCGGTGAGGCCGCCATCGTTTTCGGCCATCCCCGGCGCGAGGGCGGGGGCGTGTTCAACTCGGTGACGGTGGCGCGGGGCGGCAAAGCCGTGGCCTGCTACGACAAGCGCATTCTGCCGAACTATGCGGTGTTTGACGAGCGGCGGTATTTTCGCCCCGGCGCGGCGCCGGTGGTTTTTGACGTGAACGGCGCGCGCATCGGCATCACTATCTGCGAGGATTTGTGGGAGGACGGCCCGCTGGAAAGTACCGTCGCCGCCGGCGCGCAACTGGTGGTGAACTGCAACGGTTCACCGTTCCACATGGGCAAGTGCCGCGAGCGCGAATCCTTAATCGGCGCCCGCGCCCGCGCGGCGCAGGTCGCGGTTGCATATGTCAACCTGGTGGGCGGGCAGGATGAGCTGGTTTTTGACGGCGGCTCTTTTGTGGTGGACGCCGCCGGCGTGGTGGCCCGGCGGTTGCCGTTTTTTTGCGAGGTCGTCGCCTTTGCGAAGTTCACCATCACCGCCGCCGGCAAAGTGCAGCCACTCAGCGCCGAGTGCGCCGCAACACCGTCGGCGGTGGCCGGCGCCTACCAGGCCATCGTGCTCGGCGTCCGCGATTATGTGAACAAGAACGGTTTTGACGGC
>RKSH01000181.1 GCA_007570945.1 Gammaproteobacteria bacterium
GCATCGGCCGCCAGCGGCTTGCCGTCATTGCCCGGCATATCCAGAATGTCCAGACAATCGCCGAAGCAGAGTTTGTTTGTCACGGTCACAACAGGCGATTATGGTAACGGCGACGCCAAGCGTCAACGCGGCCGGCGGGTCCGCCGCTATTCAAAATCATACAGCGGCGGCTCGTCCTGCTCGGCCGGCGGCTGGTTTTCCCACGCCGGCGGGCGGCGCTCGGGGCGGACGTGGGTGTATTGCAAATCTTTCAGGTTCACTCCCAACTTGACATTGGTTCTCAGCTCCACCAACTCCTGCGCCAGCAACGCGCTTTCTTTGCCGGCGGATAATTTTTCCGGCACGTCCTCACCCTCGTCATCGGCGGCGGTGAACAATTCTTCCAGACTGCCGTAGTGGTTGAGCAGTTCCCTGGCGTTGACCGCGCCAATGCCGGCGGCGCCGGGGATGTTCAGCGAGGGGACGCCGGTGAGGGCGAAGAAGTCGCGCAACAGGGTGGGGGCGATGCCGTATTTTTTGACCACGTATTCGTAATCCAGAAAACGCTTGCCGAAGTGGTCGTAGACGGTGATGCCTTCGTTCAGCAACTGGCAGAACAAATTGTCGGTGGACAAAATCACCGAGTGGCCGCCGTGGCGGGCGATGCCGGTGGCAAGGGTGGCAATCACATCGTCGGCCTCGCTGCCTTCCACGCCCAGACTGGCGATGCCCATGGCGCTCATCAACTCGGCAAAGCGTGGCAGCGACTGGCGCAGCATGGCCGGCATCGGCTTGCGGTTTTTTTTGTACTCGGCAAATTTTTCGTGGCGCCAGCCGGGGGTGTCCGATTCCCACGCGCACACCGCATGGGTCGGGCGGTGAAAGCGCAACGCGCGGCCCAGCGAGCGGCGCAAACTTTTCAGCGCCTCCTCAACCTGCGCCCGCTCGTCGCCTTCACGGTTGTGCGGCAGGCGGACGGCGGCGTGTACCCGGCGCACCAGGTTCAGTCCGTCAATCAACAGCGCCTGCATGGCCGGGTCAGGCGGCGAGTTTTTCCATGTCCGCCGACCATGCGCCGCTGGCGGCGAGGCCGTTCATGCGCGCGCGGTGGGCGGCGATTTTTTGCGCCGCCTCCCGGTTGGCCGCATCACCGCCCCAGGTTGCCATGGCCGCCTGTTGCAGGGCGCGGCCGTAGGAAAAAGTCAGCGCCCACGGCAGGTTCCGACCGCGCGCGTTCATCGCGTTGAGGTGGGCGGTGGCCTCCTCGTCGCTCTGCCCGCCGGACAGAAAGGCGATGCCGGGGACTTCGTGCGGGACGGTCATTTTCAGGCAGCGCACGGTCTGCTCGGCCACCTCGGCCAATGGCGCGCGCGTGGCGCAGTCGGCGCCGGAGACCACCATGCTCGGCTTGAGCACGATGCCCTCCAGCAGCACGTTTTGCTCGCGCAACTGCTCAAACACCATCTGCTGCGCGGCGCGGGTGACCTCAAAACAGCGCGCGATGTCATGGCCGCCGTCCATCAGCACCTCGGGTTCCACAATCGGCACCAGTGCCGCTTCCTGGCACAGCGCGGCGTAGCGCGCCAGGGCGTGGGCGTTGGCCATCAGGCAGGCGCGGCTCGGCTTGTCGGCGCCGGCAATGGCAATCACCGCGCGCCATTTGGCGAAGCGCGCGCCGAGTTCACGGTATTCGGCCAGCCGCTCGCGCAGGCCGTCCAGGCCCTCGGTGACTTTTTCACCGTCAAAACCGGCCAGGGGCTTGGCGCCGGTGTCCACCTTGATGCCGGGGACAATGCCGGCTTTGGCCAGGTGGGCGGGGAATGAATCGCCGGCCAGGGTTTGCTGGCGGATGGTTTCATCAAACAGAATCGCGCCGCTGACAAACTCGCCGAGGCCCGGCGCCGTCACCAGCAGGTCGCGGTATTCGCGGCGTTTTTCCTCGCTGTCGGCGATGCCGAGTTTCTTAAAGCGCGCCGCGCAGGTGGGGCGGCTCTCGTCCATGGCCAGAATTCCGCGCCCCGGCGCGACCATGTCGCGGGCGGTTTGCCTGAGTGTCTCGGTTTGCATTTTTGGCATTGGGTTTTTTTCCTGTGGTTTTTGTCGGTGGTTGACGGTGGGGGCGGCCCGGCGCAATCCGCGCCGCGCCGCCGCCCGATTGGGTTGTGCAAGCCGCGCTCAGGCGGCTTTCTTCAATTCGGCAATCCGTTCCCGCAACGGGCTTTCCCTGGGAAAATAACCGGCCAGAAACTCCATCTGGTCGGCAAGCACGCGGCGGCCGCGCAGGAATAGGTATTCGGCGTAGGTCGGCGTGAACGGAATCGCCAGCAGGCTCATGCCGCACTCCTCGGGCATGCGCCCGGCTTTGTGGTTGTTGCAGCGTTTGCATGCGGTGACCACGTTGTTCCAGTTGTCGCCGCCGCCGCGGCTCAGCGGCGTGACATGGTCGCGGGACAGCATGCTGTGGCGGAACTTCTCGCCGCAGTACATGCACATGCCGGCGTCGCGCTTGAACAGCGCCTCGTTGCTGAGCGGCGGAATGTAGTCTTCGTAGTTCAACACCGCGCCGCGCGAGCGGCCGTCGGTGGCGATGATGGAGTTCACCTCAATCACCCGCCGCTCGCCGCTCAGCGCGCTGACGCCGCCGTGCACGCGGTACATCAGGCTGCCGCAGGTGTAGCGGACCTGGCCGAGGTGGTAAAGGCGCACCGCCTCGCGGTAAGTAATCCAGCTCACCGGCATCCCGCTGATATCAGTGCGCAAACCGCGTTGTTCCAGATTGTGCAAAACAAACCTCCCGTAGGATGGCCTGTATGCTACACCGCCGGGGGGCGGGGTGCAACCGGTGGCGCCGGCGGGTTTACTTAATGTATCTGTCAAGGAGCAGGTAAAAGACTGATGACAGCCCCGGAAGAATGGTTCCCAGAACGATAATCCAAGGTGCGCCAATCCAAGCGCAAAATCCGGCAGTTGCCAAGGCGGCCAGCGAAATCAACAGACCGAAAGTTTGTTTGCGGCGGTTATCCCGACGGATATATTCCAAGGTTTTGCCCCGGTTGCGGTGCTGGTGCTCCTGCTCTTTCTCCGCCATGGTGACGATACGGTTGGGTATGTCAAGCCCGACTTCACCGTACTTTTTAAGATCATCAGGAGGCGGCAAGGGGCCGGAAAAGGACTTGCTAACAACTTGGGCGGTTACTTCGTTGCCTGTCCCTGCAACAGGGTAGGGGGTGCTCGTTTTTCTTCCGGAAGCGCGCTTGAGCGGCGGCTCGGATGAAGAGATTTGCTGGTCAGGTTTTTTTGTGCGAGCCGGCGGCATGCTCTTGCACTTCGTCATTCACCTGTTGAACCGCGTGAAAGAAATACGGCCGCAGGGCGTGATAGTAGGAAGCGAGTCGCTCGCTGATGCTCCGCTCGTCCGCCAAATCTTGGTAGGCGAGCGCCGGATCCGGGTAAAAAACATCCGGGATGTTCCAGGGAAAGCCGCGCCGGCTAGCCTCCGGTTTCACATGCTCTTTCATTATCGCACCTCCACGAGTTTAAGATTGGATAAATTTGATAAACCCCACCCAATACGATAGTGGCAGTTATCCCCCGGCAAGTCAACCCCGCTCACCCCGCCCGCATCTTCTCCCGCGGCAGGCGGATGTTCAGCATCTCGCGGATTTTGCGGTCGGTTGCCTCGGGGATGTGGCCGGGGTGGTGGTCGGCGAGGATTTGCCGCACCTGCGCGCGGGCTTTTTCCAGCAGCCGGGGGGCGCCCTGTTCGGCCCATTCCTTGGGGCTGGCGCGGTCGCCGAGGTCGGGGTAGACATAGTCCTTTTCCATCAGGCCAATGGTCTGGTCGTGGCCGAGGAAGTGGTCGGGGCCGCCGATGCACACATCGCGCATGGCGTCGATGGACAGTGATTCGTCGCTCACCTCCACGCCGCGCACGGTGCGGTTCACCGCGCCCAGCATGTCGTTGTCAATGACCATGCTCTCGTAGCAGCAGCCGAGCAGGCTGGCCTGCATGCCGGCCGATTCGTATACCAGGTTGGCGCCGCAGTGGGCGGCGAGGGTGTTGGTGTAGGATTTTTCGTAGCCCGACTGTGCATCCGGCAACTTGGCGTCGGCCATGCCGGCGGCGATGCCGGTGGGCAGGTCGTAGAACCGCCCCATCTGCCCGCAGGCCGCCATCAGCACCGCCTGCTCGCCGCTGCCGCCGCTCATGGCGCCGGTGCGCAGGTCGGAAACGAAGGGCCAGGGGCCGAAAATGCACGGGTGCCGCGGCACAATGAGGTTCACGTACACCAGGCCGGCCAGCACCTCCGCCACCTCCTGCACCACCGCGCCGGCCAGGGCCGCCGGACTGGTGGCGCCGGCCTGGCCGGCGGCCAGCAGCAGCACCGGCATGCCGGCCTGCACGCAAACCTCCAGCACCCGGCATGCATCCTCGGCAAAGCGCAGCGGCGGCACCACGAAGCAGTTGGAACAACTGACAAAGGGCCGCCGCCGCCATTCCTCCTCGCCGCCGGCGACCAGGTGCAGAAACGGCAGCGTGGCCTGCAGGTGTTCCGGCTGCACCCAGCTGGAGCCGACGTGTTTCTGCGTGCCGCTGACGCAGGCGTAGCAGGTGTTCACATCCAGGTCCAGCGGCGACTCCATATCGCGGGCGACCAGGGAGCGCTGGAAGAAGTGGATGTGCTCCAGATGGTCCACCAGCCGCGCCATGTTGTAGAGGTCGGCGAGGGTGGACTCGCGGTACTCGCGCTTCTCGCAGTCCGCGATGTGCACCGCGGCGCCGGCGGTGCCGAAGTACACCCGGTTGCCGGACAGTTCCATGTCGTGGCGCGGGTGCTGGCCGCACAGGACAATGCCGCGCGCGGCCTTGGCCAGCGTGTCCTCCACCAGCGCGCGCGGGAACAGCAGCCGGCCTTCGGCGCTAAGTTTGCCGCCGGCTGATGTGACCCGCTCAACGCAGGACGGAATCGCCTGCGACAGGCCGATGGTTTCCAGCGCATCCAGCGCGGCCCGGTGAATGCGCCGCACCTCGGCATCGGTGAGCGGCTTGTAACGCCCGCTGGCCAGGCCCGGGCGCACCGGCTTTTCCTCCTGCGGCACCGGCGCCGCGCGCAACGCCCGCCGCGCCGCGCGTCCGCCCATGCGTCTGGTGGTTTCAGTCATGGTTTTTCCGCTGTCGGTTTTTGTCCGCAAGGGTGACGGCCTCGGCGATTGTTTCCGTCCTCGGCATGATGCGCTCGATGAAAGTGACGCCCTCACCGCCACCCTCACCCTCACCCTCACCCTCGCCGCCGCGCCGGTGCAACCGTTGCCGGCTGAGCAGCGCCGCGCGGTAGCCGAGTTGCCGCAACGCGCCGACGGTGGCGCGATTGTAATCCATCGCCGCGCCGAAAGGCATGGAAAAAACCCGGCTGAGCCGCGCCTCCGGCAGGCCAATGCGCGCCAGCCGCTTGGCGCCCTCGGCAATTTCGGCGTATTGCACGGCGGCCGGCAGCGACGCCAGAACATAATGCCGTTGCGAGTGGTTGCCGTAGGCCACCAGCGGATGGCGCGGCAGTTTTTTGTCATCGCGCACCAGGTCGTCACCGCCGGCTTGCACGCCGCGCCGGCGCAGAAAGTCATCCAGCGCGGCGTCCACCATGCGGCTGTCGTTGGCCGGGTGTTTGCTGTAACGGTAAAAACTTTTGCGCTCAGGATTTTTCAGTCCGCGCAGACCGTTTTCCAACTCCGACGTCCACCCGCGCGCCTCAATGCAGCGCACTTTCTCGCGCCACAGCACCGCGCCATCCAGAACCGCCGGGTTCACGTAACACGTCATCGGGATGCGCAGTGACTCCACCGTTTCCACGGTCTCCTCCAGCACATTGCGGAAACCGTCGTCAAAAGTGAGCGCCGCTTTGCCCCCCGCATCCGCCATTTCCGCCAGCGCGTCCACCGTCACGAAATCAAAATAACGCGCCGCCGTCTCCAGATGCGCGCGCACCGTCGCCGCGCTCACATGATGCAGTCCGGCAACCGCCGCCGGCGCCGCGCCGGCCGAGTGGTAAACCAAAACCACCGCCCCGCGCCGCGCCGCATCGCGCAACGCCGCCGAATCGTCCACCGTCACCCCCGCACAATCAAATCCGCCGGCCGGCGGCCTAACATTTCGTGGCCGTCTTCGGTGACCAGCGCCGTTTGCCCCAGGGTCATGGCGCGGCCGGCGTCGCTGTTCATCAAAATCATGTGCAGGAAGAACACCATGCCGGGGCGGATGAGCGCCGGGTTGGCGTGGTAGAACATGGGCCAGTCCATCCACGACGGGGCATATGTGGCGCCCAGGCTGTAGCCGCAGGCGTTCATGCGGTGGGCGCGGAAGCCGGCGGCGTCCACCACCTCGGCGTGGGCGTCAAACACGCCGCCGACGGTCTTGCCCGGCTGCAGCGCGGCCAGGCAATGTCCCATGGCCTCGGCGCAGACCTGGTGCATGCGCCGGTGTTCGCGGTGCGGCTCGCCGATGAGAATGGTGCGCATCAGGCAGGCGTGGTAGCGGCGGAACACGCCGGCGAATTCCAGCGTCAGTTGGTCGCGGGCGGCGAGTTTTTTGCGCCCGCTGAAATAGCGGCACAGCAGCGCGTCCTCACCGGCGCCGATAATGAACTCGTTGCCCGGATAGTCGCCGCCGCCGGCAAACACGGCGCCCTGCATGGCGGCGAGGATTTCGCCTTCGTCGGCGCCGGGGCGCGCCAGGTCCACGGCGGCGTCCAGCGCGTCATCAGCCAGTTCGGCGGCGCGGCGCACGTAGGAAATCTCCGCCGCGCTTTTCACCGCGCGCAATTCGCTGACCAGGCCGGACGCGTCCTCCAACGCGCAAAATCCGTCCAGCGCCGCGCCGAGGCGCCGCCAGTGCAGCGCGTTCAGACCGCAGGCGTCCAGTTCCACGCCGAGTTTTTTGCCGCGGCAGCCAAAGCCGGCCAGCGCATCGCGCAACTGCACCTGCGGGTCGCTGTCCTGGCGGTCGCCCCACACGCGGATGTCTTTAATGACCGAAGTGTGCCGCGCCTGGCGCAAATCCGGGGCGCGGGTGAGCAGAAAAAACCGGCCGTCGGCGCCGAGGTAGAAGCATTGAAAAAAACAGTAACCGAAACTATCGTAGCCGCTTAGGTAGAACATGCTTTCCTGGCGAAACATCAGCAGCCCGTCCAGCCCGCGCCCGGCCATCACCGCGGCCGCCCGCCGCCGCCGCGCCGCCAATTCTTCCGCGCTGAAGTGAACCGCCACCGGACGCATGATACACAGCCCCGGCCTGAGAAAAAATGCGCGCCCTCACCATCACCGCCCGGCAAATTCGCGCCGCCCTGACCCCGGCGCTGCTGATGGACAGCATCGCCGAAATGCACCGCGCGCCCCATGCGCTGCTGGATGAAAACCTGTTGGGCGCGGCCGACGCCGGCGGCGTGGAGTCGCACCTGTTGGTGCGCTCGGCGTGGCAGCCGCCGCATGCGCTGGGGGTGAAATTAGCGCGGGTTTTTCCGGGCAATGCGCGGCGCGGCCTGCCGTCCATCGCCGCCGATTATCTTTTGTTCTCCGGCGCCGACGGGCGGTTGCTGGCGACGGTGGACGGCGTTGCGCTGACCTGCTGGAAAACCGCCGCCGACTCCGGACTCGGCGCGCGGTTTCTGGCGCGCGAAGACGTGCGCACCATGCTGATGGCGGGCGCCGGCGCCATGGCGCCGCACCTGGTGCGCGCCCACCGCAGTGCGCGGCCGTCAATTAAAAAAATTCTGCTGTGGAACCGCACCCCGGCGCGCGCCGCGCAACTTGCCGAGACGATGGCCGCGGAAACAGCGGGCGCCAAGATTGAGGTGCGCGATGATTTGGCGCAGGCGGCGGGGGAGGCCGGTTTAATTTCCTGCGCGACCATGGCGGCGGCGCCGCTGATTAGGGGCGCGTGGCTTGCACCCGGCGCGCACCTGGATTTGGTCGGCGCGTTCACGCCGCACATGCGCGAGGCCGACGACGACTGTTTGCGCCGCGGCAGTTTGTTTGTGGACTCGCGAAAAACCACCGCCGACATCGGCGAGATTAAAATTCCCCTGGCCGCCGGCGTTATTCAACCCGCCGACATCCGCGCCGAATTGGCCGACCTGTGCAACGGTGGGCATCCCGGCCGCCGCAGCCGGGAGGAAATCACCGTGTACAAAAACGGCGGCGGCGGGCATCTGGATTTAATGACGGCGCGCACCATTCACCGCCTGCTCAGCGCGCCGCCGCATAAAAATTGTTGACGCCGCTTTTGATGCCAAGTTGGCGAAAGTCGCGGAAGCCGGCCTCGCTGAGCAGTTTTTCCAGCCGCGCCGGGCCCATGCAGGTGCCGAACCCCGGTCCGCCCTCGGCCAGGGACTGGGTCATGCAGTGGAACAAACTGAAACCGTAAAACATCGCCCCCACCGGGTTGCAGTTGTCCGCCAGCGAGTCGCCGGCTTTGGGCTCCGCCACAAACAGCGTCCCGCCCTCGGTCAGTTTGCGCCGCGCCGCGCCGAGCGCCTCCACCGGCCGCGCCAGGTCATGCACGCAGTCGCAGATGGTGAGCAGCCGGTAGGCGCCGTCACTGACGGCTGCAAGGTCGGGAAAAAATTCCACCCGCCGCCCCACGCCGGCCTTGGCCGCGCCGCGCCGCGCCCGCGCCAATGATGCCGCGTCGCGCTCCACGCCGTGAAAAGTGGACGCCGGAAATGCGCGCGCCAGGGCGATGGAAACCTGCCCGGCGCCACAGCCGAAATCCAGCGCATGGGCGCCGGCCTCCAGTTGCGCCGTCACCTCAGGCAGCGCCTTGAGCCAGTATTGGGCAAAGCGGTGGCGGTAGTTGCCGCGGTTGATTAAGTCCAGCGCGTCAGCGCCGGCCTCGCCGAACTCGTCAAAACGCACGCCGCCGCCTTTGGTGAACGCCTCCGCCACTTTGGGCGCGGCGCCCAGCAGCGGCGGCGCCATGTAAAACAGCCCGCCGGCAAAATGGTCGCTGTCGTCCGCGGCCAGCAGGTGCGCGTATTCATCGGCGAGGGTGAAGGTTTCGCGCGCCGCGTCGTAATGCACATAGCCGCAGGCGGTCATCCCGTTCAGCCACTCTTCCACATAGCGTTGCTGCAGTCCGCCGGCCGCCGCCACCTCGCCGGCCGACATGGCGCCGCCGCCGGCCATCACCCGGAACAGGCCGGTGCGCACGCCCACATAAACCATGCCCACGGCCATGGCCGAGGCCATGTCCTGGAAAATTTTCGCCGTTGCGGCCTTGATTTTTTCGCGGTCGGGCATGGCGCGGTTATTTGCGCGCGAAGAATTCTTCCTGTACCGGTTTGCCGGTCATGGGGTCCAGCATGGGCGGGACATTCGGCTCCTCGCGGTTAAAGTACTGCGC
>RKSH01000186.1 GCA_007570945.1 Gammaproteobacteria bacterium
ACGGTACCGTCGGTTTGAGCGGCGGCCGGCGGGACCGCGGCGAGGGCGAGGATGGCGAGTAGCGCGCCGCTAATTAACCCCCGAATCGCGGGGGGGGGGGGCGACGGTGGCGGCGGCGAAGTGGATGATGTTCATGACGAAATACCTCATTGGCGAAGTGAAAGTTGCGCAAAGTGTAGCACAATTCGCCGGAGTCAAGAGGACGGGGGTTGGTTGTGGTCCAGTTGGAACTCGCGGTGCAGGGCGCGCATGGCGGCTTCCAGATGGCGGTCGTCTATGGCGACGGAGATTTTGATTTCGGAGGTGGAAATCATCTGGATGTTGATGTCCTCGCCGGCCAGGGCGCTGAACATGCGCGCGGCAATGCCGGCATGGGAGCGCATGCCCACGCCGACCACGGAGATTTTGGCGATGGCGGGGTCGCCGAGAACGTCGCGGGCGGCGAGGGTGACGGCGGCTTCGCGGAGTTTTTCCAGGCCGATTTTGTAGTCGGAGCGCTCCACGGTGAAGGTGAGGTCGGTGGTGCCGTCCACGCCCACATTCTGGATAATCATGTCCACATTGATGTGCGCATCGGCGATGGGCGACAGGATTTGCCGCGCCACGCCGGGCCTGTCGGGGACGCCGCGGATGGTGAGTTTGGCCTCGTTGTTGCTGTAGGCCAGGCCGGTGATGAGCGGTTGCTCCATTTTTTTTTCCTCGCAAGTGATGAGTGTGCCGGCGCCGGGCGCGAATGATGAGAGAACGCGCAACGGCACCCGGTATTTGCCGACCAACTCCACCGAGCGGGTCTGCAAAACACGCGCCCCGGAACTGGCCAGTTCCAGCATCTCCTCCATGGTGATGCGGGGAATGCACCGCGCCTCCGGCACGATGCGCGGGTCGGCGGTGTACACGCCGTCCACATCGGTGTAAATCCGGCACTCGCCGGCGCCGAGGGCGGCGGCCAGGGCGACCGCGGTGGTGTCGGAGCCGCCGCGGCCCAGGGTGGTGACATTGCCGGCCTCGTCCACGCCCTGAAAACCGGCCACCACCGGCACCGTGCCGGCGGCGATGTCGCGGCGCAGGGCGGCGGTTTCAATGCGCGCGATGCGGGCGCGGCCGTGCACCTTGTCGGTGATGACCGGCACCTGCGCGCCATTATACGAGCGCGCGGCGACTTTGCGCGCCTGCAACGCCATCACCAATAGCGCGCTGGTGCGCACCTCGCCGGTGGCCAGCAGCGCGTCCACCTCGCGCGGCGGCGCGGCGGCGTTCAGCGCGCGCGACATTTGCAACAGGCGGTCGGTCTCGCCGGCCATGGCCGACACCACCACCACCAAATCATGGCCGGCTTTGCTGGTGGCGGCGGCGTTGGCGGCGACTTTTTCGATGCGCTCGGCATCGGCGACCGAGGTGCCGCCGTATTTGTCCACGATAAGCACGGTCAGTTGCGCGCTGCCGCCTGCAGCGCCGCGCCCACCGCGGCCAGAGCAAAGTCCAGGGCCGCCGCATCCGGGCCGCCGCCCATGGCCAGCGCGTCACGGCCGCCGCCGCTGCCGCCCACCCGCCGCGACAATTCGGCGGCGACAAGGCCGGCGCGCACCCGGCCGGTCAAGGCCGGCGGCACCGCCACCACCAGGTTCACCTTGCCGTCCACCACGCCGCCGGCCACCACCACCGCCGACGCCGTCTCTTTCCCCTGCCGCAGCCGGTCGGCCACCGCGCGCAACTCTTTCATGCCGGCGCCGTCCACCCGCGCCACGGTGAAGGCCATGCCGTCCACTTCCTCCACCGTGATTCCGCCGCCGACCTCACCCCCGCCGCCGGCGCCCCGGGCCGCCAATTGCGCGCTCAGCGTCTGCACCCGCTGCTCCATCTCGCGGCCGCGCTTTTGCAACTGGCGCACCCGCGCCGGCAATTCGGCGCGCGGGCATTTCAACTCTTCGCACAGCGCGTCCACCTCAATCTCCAGCGCGGCCACCGCCTTCACCGCCGCGCCGCCGCACACCGCCTCCACCCGCCGCACACCGGAGGCGACCGCGCTCTGGCCGGAGATTTTGAACAGGCCGATGTCGCCGCTGCGCCGAACATGCGTGCCGCCGCACAACTCCAGCGAATGCGCGCCCATGCCCACCACGCGCACGCGCTCGCCGTATTTCTCGCCGAACAGGGCGCGGGCGCCGGCGGCGGCCGCATCAAGGCGCGACATTTCCTTAATTTGCACGGCGTGGTTGGCGCGCACTTCGCGGTTGACCCAGTGTTCCACCGCCGCCACCTCAGCGCGGCCGAGGGGCGCCGGGTGCGAGAAGTCAAAACGCAGCCGCCCGGCCTCCACCAACGAGCCGCGTTGTCGGACATGCGCGCCTAAAACCTCACCGAGGGCGGCGTGCAGCAGGTGGGTGGCGGAATGATTCATGGCGGCGCCGGCGCGGTGGGCGGCGTCCACCTCGGCGCGCACCCGGCCGCCGACGGTGAACGTGCCACGGCGGACGCGGCCGATGTGGGCAACGGCGCCGCCGGGCAGGCGGCGGGTGTCGCCGACCGTGAACTCGGCGCCGCCATTTTTGGACTCGCCGTCACCATGCAGCACGCCGCGGTCACCAACCTGGCCGCCGGCCTCGGCATAAAACGGAGTGGCGTCAAGAACCACCATCACGGAGCCGCCATTTTCGGACCCGCCATCACCGTTCACCGAGTCCACCGCAGCGCCTTCTGCGGCCAGGGCGACAATTTCGGCATCGCTTTCCAGAGTCTCGTAACCGGTAAACCGGGTGGGCGCGTCCACCGCAAGGCGCGGCGCCCGGGCGGCGTCAAACCGGTCGCGCGATGAGCGGCCGCGGGCGCGTTGGCGGTTCATGGCCTCGTCAAAACCGGCCAGGTCGGCGCGCAATCCGTGCTCGCGCGCCGCATCCACGGTGAGGTCCACCGGAAAACCATAGGTGTCGTACAGTTTGAACACCACATCGCCGGCGATGGCGCCATCGGCGGCGGCGGCGATTTCGCGCTCCAGCAGTTTCAGCCCCTGCTCCAGCGTTTGCGCAAAGCGCTCGCTCTCGCGCAGCAATTCTTTCTCCACCCGCGCGCGGTTGTGGACCAGTTCCGGGTAGGCTTCGCCCATCTCCTCCACCAGCGCGCCCGCCAGTTGGTGCAAAAACGGCCGGCGGCCGCCCAGTTGGTGGGCGTGGCGGATGGCGCGGCGGATGATGCGGCGCAACACGTAGCCGCGCCCCTCGTTGGTGGGGGTGACGCCGTCGGTGACCAGAAACGCCGCCGAGCGCAGGTGGTCGGCAATCACGCGCAGGCCTTTGTTGCCGGCGGTGTCGCGCACGCCGAGCAGTTGGGCGGCGGCGTTGATGAGGCTGCGGAACAAATCAATGTCGTAGTTGCTGTGCACGCCCTGCAGCACGGCGGCGATGCGCTCCAGGCCCATGCCGGTGTCCACCGACTGCTGCGGCAGCGGCGCCAATTCGGCGCCGGCCGAGTCGCGGTTGAACTGCATGAACACCAGGTTCCAGATTTCCACATAGCGGTCGCCGTCCGCATCGGCGCTGCCCGGCGGTCCGCCGGCGACCTCGGGGCCGTGGTCGTAGAAGATTTCACTGCACGGCCCGCACGGTCCGCTGTCGCCCATGGCCCAGAAATTGTCGTCGCCGGCAATGCGCGACAGGCGCGCCGGGTCCACGCCCACATGCCGCAGCCACACATCGGCGGCCTCGTCGTCGTCCTGGTAAACCGTCACCCACAACCTCTCCGGCGGCAGCGAAAAATGTTCGGTGAGCAATTGCCAGGCGAAGGTGACGGCCTCTTTTTTGAAGTAGTCGCCGAAACTGAAGTTGCCGAGCATCTCGAAAAAAGTGTGGTGGCGCGCGGTGTAGCCGACGTTTTCCAGGTCGTTGTGCTTGCCGCCAGCGCGCAGGCAGCGCTGGGCGGTGACGGCGCGCGGGCAGGCGCGTTTTTCCAGGCCGAGCAGCGCCTCCTTAAACTGCACCATGCCGGAGTTGGTGAACAGCAACGTGGGGTCGTTGGCCGGCACCAGCGGCGAGCCGGGCACCACTTCATGGCCGGCGGCGCGGAAGTAATCCAGAAAGATTTTTCTGATTTCGGTTGTTTTCATTTTGATTCCCCAAAAGCCGCGCGACGGTTGTCACGCTCAGCCGCCCTCACCCTCACCCTCGCCGCGCAATGCCGCCGCGATTTGTTGCGGGGTAAAGCCGCGGCCGTGCAGAAAACGAAACCGTTTCTGCCGCTCGGCGGCATCGGCGGGTGGCGCGTGGAATTTTTTGCGCAACGCCGCCGCCGCGATGCCGCACCACGCCGAATCGTAGGCCGCCAGCGCGCGCTCCACCACGGAATCGGCGACGCCGCGGCCGCGCATTTTGTGGCGGATGTAAACCGGGCCGTGGCCGCCGGCGCTGCTGGTGCGGGCGTAGGATTCGGCAAAGCGCGCATCGCACTGCGCGCCCTCCGCGCTCAGGCGCGCCACCACCGCCTCGGCCACCCCGGCATCAAACCCGCGCACGCGCAACTTGGACACCAAATCGGCGGCGGAATGTTCGCGCCGCCCGAGCAGGCGCAGGGCGCGGTCACGACAGCGAGATGCGTCGCCGCCATCGGCCGCGATGGGCGAGCGGCGCGGTTTCGCGCACACGGCGGAGCGCGGCCCTCAGGCGGCCGGCGGCACTGCGGCAGCCTCGGCTTTGGCGCTTTTGGCCGGTTTGGCCGCCCGGGCGGGCTTTTCACGGTCGGGGGCTGACGCCGCCGCCGGTGATGCTTTCACCGGGATTCCGTGCTTTTCGCGGATTTTGGCGTCAATTTCGGCGGCAATGTCGGAGTTTTCGCGCATCCATGCTCTGACATTGTCGCGCCCCTGGCCGACGCGCTCGCCCTGGTAACTGTACCAGGCGCCGGACTTTTCAATGATGCCGGCCTCGGTGCCGAGGTCCACCCACTCGCCCTCGCGCGAGATGCCCTCGTTGTAGAGGATGTCAAACACGCACTGGCGGAACGGCGGCGCCACTTTGTTCTTCACCACTTTCACCCGCGTCTGGTTGCCGAGCACCTCGTCGCCTTTCTTGACCGCGCCGATGCGGCGGATGTCCAGCCGCTGGGTGGCGTAGAACTTCAGCGCATTGCCGCCGGTGGTGGTTTCGGGGTTGCCGAACACCACGCCGATCTTCATGCGAATCTGGTTGATGAACACCACCAGCGTGTTGGAGCGCTTGATGTTGGCGGTGAGTTTGCGCAACGCCTGCGACATCAGCCGCGCGTGCAATCCCATGTGCGAGTCGCCCATGTCGCCCTCAATCTCGGCTTTCGGCGTCAGCGCGGCCACCGAATCCACCACCACCACATCCACCGCCGCCGAGCGCACCAGCATGTCGGCGATTTCCAGCGCCTGCTCGCCGGTGTCCGGCTGCGACACCAGCAAGTCCTCCACACTGACGCCCAGCCGCCCGGCATACACCGGATCCAGCGCATGTTCGGCGTCGATGAAAGCCGCGGTGCCACCCAGTTTCTGCGCCTCGGCCACCGCCGACAGCGACAACGTGGTCTTGCCCGAGGATTCCGGCCCGTAAATCTCCACCACCCGGCCGCGCGGAAACCCGCCGACGCCGAGCACAATGTCCAGTGACAGCGAGCCGCTGGGGACCACCGTCAGGTCGCTGTCCACCTCGGAATCCCCAAGCCGCATCACCGAGCCCTTGCCGAACTGCCGCTCAATTTGCCCCAGCGCCGCGGTCAACGCCTTGCGTTTATTGTCATCCATCGCACCGTTTCCTCCGGTTGTTGTGTGGGTGAAAAGTTTTTGCGCGGCGGATTATTCCACACCCCGCCGCCGCCGGCAAATTTAAGCCGCCGCCCGGCCGGTGGCCGCGGTTGATGGAGACGCGCGGGGGCAAGAGGCTGATAGGCGATTTAGACGCCGCTGGGGTGGGGTGGCGTTTAAGCCTTGCCTTCGGGGGCGCGCCGGTGGCATGGTGTGTGGAATGGCGCAGGCAGACTCCACATTCTCCACATTCTTCAAAACGCCCGGCGCGGTGCGAGTCCGGGTCCAAGAGATTTTGCCGGGCGCCGCCCTTGCGGCTGTCCTCGCATTTTGGGGCTGGCTCGCCATCAGCGCGGTGCATCTTCGAGAAGAGATGGCACGCAACTCCGAGAACATCGTGCGCAACACCGAGAGCATTCGGCGCATTTTGAGGCCCGCCTTGATTCGATGGATTCCCGGCTTGACTCGATGGATGCGCGGCTCGTTGCCATTCAAAGCACCCTCGCTGTGCTGGTAGGGCGCCGCGGCGGCGAAGCCGCCCCGCGCCAGTAGAGCCCCGTCACTCGAGATTGATGCCGCGAATAATCTGCGAATCGCCGAACCACTTCTCGATGTTTTCCAGTTTGATTGCGCCCATGGCTTGTCTCCTCACTCGGCGGCGGCGATGCCCTTGGCGCCATCCACCGGCTGGAAAACAAAACAGACGGCGGCATGGCGCTCATTGAAAGACAGTGCGGCGCCTATCCGGGAGGACGACATCAAGCGCCATTTTCGCAGCCGGGGCCGGCTTAGGAAACACGCAGAGTTCGCCCGGCGGATTCGCGGTTGGCGATGACCTTGTCGGCAATGCCGTACTCCACCGCCTCGGCGCTCTCCATGAAATGGTCGCGCTCGGTGTCGCGGCGGATGGTTTTGATGGGCTTGCCGGTGTGGCGGGCGAGGATGTGGTTCACTTTCTCCCGTACGCGCAGAATTTCCCGCGCGTGGATGTCCACATCCGACGCCTGCCCCTCAAAACCGCCCAGCGGCTGGTGGATCATGATGCGCGAGTGCGGCAGAACGCAGCGCTTGCCGGCCGCGCCGCCGGCTAAAATCAGCGCCCCCATGCTGGCTGCCTGGCCGACGCACACGGTGCTCACATCGGGCTTGATGAATTGGATGGTGTCGTAAATGGCCAGCCCGGCGGTGACCTGGCCGCCCGGACTGTTGATGTAAAGGTGAATGTCCTTGTCCGGGTTTTCCGACTCCAGATACAGCAGTTGCGCCACCACCAGGTTGGCCACCGCATCGTTCACCGCCCCCACCAGAAACACCACGCGCTCTTTCAGCATGCGCGAGTAAATGTCGTAGGCGCGCTCGCCGCGCCCGCTGATTTCCACCACCATCGGCACCAGGCCCAGGTTGCTTGTGTCGAGTTTTTTGTTCATGCATTGCACCCGTCGTCGGTTTTGTTTTCAGTTTGCGGCGGCGTTCATCACTTCGGAGAACGGCACGGTTTTCTCTTTGACTTTGGCCGTGGCCAGCAGCGCGTCCACCACCTTTTCCTCCAGCAGCATGGACTCCACCGCCGCCATGCGCTGCGGCTCGGCCATGGTCCAGCGCACCAGGTCGTCACGGTTTTCCCGCCCGGCGGCCATCTGCCGCAGGTGGTCGCTGACTTGGCGGCGGGTGACGCCGAGGCCGTGCGCCTTGATGACCTCGTGCACCGTCAGGCCCAGCGCCACCCGCTGGCGCGCCTCCTCGGTGAGGGCGGCGCGGGTTTTGTCGTCCAGTTGCGACGACTCAAACGCGATGCCGTGGCGCGCCGCATCGCGCATGCGGGTTTCAATCATGCGCTGCATCTCGGCGTCCACCAGTTGCGCCGGCGCTTCAATGTTGTTGCGCGCCAGAAGCTGCCTCATCACTTCGCTGCGCAAAAGCGAGCGCGTGCGGTTTTCCAGTTCGCGCTGCAGGCTCCCGCGCACCGAGTCGCGCAGGGTCTGCAAATCGCCGTCACCGCCGTCGTCCTTTTTTATGCCGAGGGCGCGTACGAATTCATCGTCCACCGCCGGCAGGCTGGATTCTTCCACGGCGGCGGCGGTGACCGCAAACACCGCCCGCTTGCCGCGCACTTTTTCATTGGGGTAGTCGGCGGAAAAAGTCACGGTGATCTCGCGGCTCTCGCCGCCGCGGAGGCCGCGGAGGCCGCGCTCAAAATCCGGCAACAGCGCGCCGGCGCCGAGCAACGCCGGGTATTTTTCGCCGGCGCCGCCGTCAAAAGGGGCGCCGTCCACGGTGCCGCTGAAGTCCACAATCACCCGGTCGCCGTCGCGCGCCTCGCGCTGGACGGCGTTCCAGCTTAAACGCTGCTTGCGCAGGTTTTCTATGGCGCGGTCAATGTCCGCCTCGCGCACTTCGCTTTTGAATTTTTTCACCTTGCAACCGCTGAGGTCGGTGTGGGTGATTTTCGGCAGCACCTCAAAGCGCGCGACGTATTCCAAATCGCTGCCGCGCTCCATTTTGGTTTGTTCAATGTGCGGCCGGCCGGCCGGGCTTAGGCCGTGTTCGCCGAGGGCCTTGCGGTAACTGCTTTCAATCAATTCCCCGGCCGCATCCAGCAACGCCTGCCGGCCGAATTTTGCCTCAATAATTTTCGGCGGCGCCTTGCCCGGCCGGAATCCGGGCAGCCGCGCATTGCGCCTGATTTTGCGCAGGCGCTCACCGACCTCGCGCTCCAGTTCGCCGGCCGGCACCGCCACCGTTATCCGCCGCTTCAGGCCGCCGGTATTTTGCACGGATACACGCATGAGTCATCGGGGTTGTGGTGCGAAAGGGGAGATTCGAACTCCCACGGGTTGCCCCACCGGCGCCTAAAGCCGGCGCGTCTGCCAATTCCGCCACTTCCGCATCGGAGTCAGCCGCCGAGAATATCACACCGTGGTGGGCCGTATAGGACTCGAACCTATGACCCGCTGATTAAGAGTCAGCTGCTCTACCAACTGAGCTAACGGCCCGCCGGTGCGGGGACAAACACAGCAACGATGAAAACCAAACCAACAACCGCCCCCATCGCACCGGGTGAAAAATCTGGGGTGAGCGATGGGGATCAAACCCGCGACTCGTCTCCATCGCGTCGGGCAGACCACAATCAGCCACGACAAGAAACCCCGGTGAAAAATCTGGGGTGAGCGATGGGGATCGAACCCACGACCGCCGGAATCACAATCCGGAGCTCTGCCGACTGAGCTACGCTCACCGTCAATTATCACGGCGCGGCAACCGCTGGCGCGCCCGGCAGGATTCAAACCTGCGACCCTCGGTTTAGAAGACCGATGCTCTGTTCGCTGAGCTACGGGCGCCTGCCGCCGCCGCTGGTCGGGGCAGGGGGATTTGAACCCCCGACCCCCTGCTCCCAAAGCAGGTGCGCTACCAGCCTGCGCCATGCCCCGCGACGGGCGGGGATTGTATAAAAAATCAGCCGCGCCGGCAATTTCAAAACCGCAATTCGCCGCTCAACAAATTGGCGGTGCCAAGTCCGTCCCCCATGCCAACGGCCAAACCAAGATTCAGCCGCCCGGCGGTTTTGCGGGCGGTGAGGCTGAGGCGG
>RKSH01000037.1 GCA_007570945.1 Gammaproteobacteria bacterium
AGCGGCCGGTGGCGCGCTGCCAGATGCACTTCGGGTTGCCGTAGTGCGGGTTCAAGCCCATGCCGCTGAACGCGAACTCGCTCATGTTGGCGCGCCCGATGAACAACGCGCCGGCGCCGCGCAAGTGACCGACCACGGTCGCGTCGGCTTGCTCCACCGCCGCTTCATGACGCAGAACTTTGGAGCCGGCAAGCGTGCGCTGGCCCTGCACATTGAACAGGTCTTTGAGCGTCAGCGGCAGACCGGCCAACGCCGGCAAGGCCTCACCGGCATCGCGCGCGCGGTCGATGCGCGCGGCTTGGTCGAGCGCACCGTGGTCGATGACGGTGAATACGCCTTCGCTGCGCTCGGCCGCCGCCAACGCCTCCGCCACCACCGACTCGCAACGCGCCTCGCCGGCGGCAAAGGCGCGGAGAAGATTGCGGACGGTGGAAGCGGGCATGGGGGGAATGTAGCATGGACGAGTATACTCGGCCACTTGCGCGGCCGACTGGATGCGGTCGCGCTTCATCGCCCGGCTTAAGATGCGCCCGATGCTGCTGTCGCTCAACTCAAACCCCGCCACATCGCGCCTGAGCGCCGCGCCAATCTTGCGCTTGCCCCACAGCGGCCGCGCATCGCGCTTGGCCAGCACCTACGCCTCATCGTCTACCGTCCAGCAACGCCGGCGCATGCGCTTAGGCCGCGAGCCGCTCGCCAGTCCGCGCACGCCGTGCTCCAGCTAGTGCTTCTTCCACCGATGATAAGTCGCCCGCGACCAGCCAATCATCTCCAAACTCAACGTCTCCGAACACCCGCCGGCGCGCATCTCGGCGAACTTCTCCAGCCGCCAAAGCCGCGGGCGCCGCCGCCCCGGACGCCTCATCGACTTTCCAACTGCGGTATGATTTGACCCGCAGACTCTCAATCTGCATCGGGTAGCCCCCGGTTTTCTGTGATGGGAAAAACCATGAGGCTGCCCGACCTTTTTTGGCTAACAATGTCTCATATGTGTTTGGACCTGTTCACTCCAGAATGATGGTGCCAAGGGCGGTGGCGGCGGTGCGGCATGCGGAAACGGTAGTTGCAAGGGCGGAAATGGTGATTGCAGGGCCGGAGGCGGTGACTGCAAGGGCGGAAGTGGTGGTTTGAGTGCCGGGGACAGTGAAAACGGGGCGAAAAACACCTGCATTTTTCGCGCAGACACCCAGACTATTTTGAAGTTAGCCTAAAACTTGCCGGGTTTTAGCCTGAATTTTCCTGAAACAAAGCAAACCACTTTGTAAACCGAGCCAACCCCGCCCGCCGTCAGCGGCGAAAAACCGCATAAAACCGGGATTTTTCAACAAAGCAAAAGAATTCCCGCCACAAAACCGCCGCCCTCACCGACAAACCCAGCGGCGGGCTGGCTGGATGGCGAGTTGGTGAAGTTTATTGGGAACCGAGCCATGCGTTGCCGCCAGCCGGCCACCGGTCAGCTGGATTTGGCCTCGGCCTCGGCGGCGGCTTTGGCGGGTTTTTTCTTGCGGTCCTCACGTGCGATGAGCCAGTCGGCAATCAGGCCGGAAAGGAGGGGGGCCATCACGGACAGGAAAGCGACCGCCATCTTTTCCACTGCAAGCGGACGACTTCCGCCATCAGAACGCCCATGCACGCAACGGCGATGGCAGGCACGGTATCAAAATCGACCATCTCGATGAGCCATCCCGCCAGATAGTTGCCCACCTCGCCGGCGAGCAGGTAGACGCTGGCGATGGACGCCAGCATGGTGCGGGTCGGGACGTTGATGTTTTCCTTTGCCTTTCGATTTGGTTTCGACTCATGGGCGGAGTGTGGCACATGTGTTCACGCCGCTGTGGGCATCGTGCGGCGGACGGCGTCCAACATTTTTTGCACCATTTCGGGGTCGGTGGCGGGGAGGATGCCGTGGCCTAAGTTGAAGATGTGGCCGGGGCGGTCGCCGTGGGAGGCAAGGACGGCTTGGACGGCGGACTCCAGTTCGACCGCGTTGGCGCGCAGGAGGATTTCTGGGGCGAGGTTGCCTTGCAAGGCGATGCCGCGGCCCACCCGGCGGCGGGCTTCGGCGAGGTCAACCGTCGCGTCCACGCCGATGGCGTCGCAGCCGCAGGCGGCGATGGATTCCAAATGGGCGGCAACGCCTTTGGCGAATACAATCACCGGCACGGTTCGGTCGAGTTTGGCGATGACGGCGGCGATGTGGTCCAGAGAAAATTCTTCGTAATCGCCGCCGAGCAGGCCGCCCCAGGTGTCAAAAACCATCACCACCTCCGCGCCGTGGGCGATTTGCGCGTTTAAATATTCCCGCACCGACGCGGCCAGCAGGCGCAGCAGGCGGCGCATGCTTTGCGGCTGCTCGCGGGCGAATTGCAGACTGCGCGCAAACTCCCCGCCGCCGGCGCCCTCCACCATGTAAACGGCGAGCGTCCATGGGCTGCCGGCGAATCCAATCAGCGGCGCGCCGCCGTTTAATTCGCGGCGCGCAAGTTGCACCGCATCCAGCACGTAGCGCAGGTCGCGTTCAGGGTCCGGGGCGCGCAGGGCGCGGATGTCGGCGTCGCGGCGCAGCGGTTTTGCAAAGCGCGGGCCCTCACCCTCCTCAATGCGCAGACCGAGGCCCATGGCGTCGGGGATGGTGAGGATGTCGGAAAAAATGATGGCGGCGTCCAGCGGAAAACGGCGCAACGGCTGCAACGTGGCCTCCACCGCCAACTCCGGCGTTTTGCACAGGTTTAGAAAATCCCCGGCGCGCCGGCGCAGGGCGCGGTATTCCGGAAGGTAGCGCCCGGCCTGGCGCATAATCCACGCCGGCGTCCGCTCGGTGGGCCGGCAGCGCAGGGCGCGGAGGAGGAGGTGGTCGGTGGCGGTCACGGTTTAAGGTGGGCGGCGATTTGTTTCTGGATTTCCTCGGCGGCGCGGGCCGGGTCGGCGGCGTCGCGAATGGGGCGGCCCACCACGATGTAATCGGCGCCGCCGGCAATCGCGGCGCGCGCGGTGGCGGTGCGCTTTTGGTCATCAAAGCCGGCCTCGTCGTTTACCAGCGGGCGGATGCCGGGGGCGACAATCAGCAGACCATCCCCCAGGGCGGCGCGCAGCTGCGGCGCCTCTTGCGGCGAGGCGATGACCCCGGCGCAGCCGTGTTGCAAAGCGCGCCGCGCCCGCGACAGCGCCAGTTGCGCGACATCGCAATCAAAACCCAGGTCGTCCAAATCGCCGCGGTCCAAACTGGTCAGCGCGGTCACCGCCAGCACTTTCACATCGCGCGCCGCCTCGGCCGCCGCGCGCATCATCTGGTCGTTGCCGTGCACGGTCACAAATTCCACCCCGCGCCCGTTCAACCGCGCCACCGCCCGCGCCACGGTGGCCGGCACATCAAAAAATTTCAGGTCCACAAAAATCTTTTTGCCCCGCGCCCGCAGCCATTCCAGCAGCGAAAAATAGTCGCCGCCCATGAACAGCTCCAGCCCGACCTTGTAAAACCCGGCGGCATCGCCCAGGGACAAAACCAACTCGCGCGCCTGCCTTGCCGTGGGCAGGTCAAGGGCGACGATTAAACGGTCGCGGGGCGCAGGCATCTTAAATCCCGAGGAATCCGAGCATGCCCTCGGCGGCGCGGCGGCCCTCAAGAACGGCGGTGACCACCAGGTCGGAGCCGCGCACCATGTCGCCGCCGGCGAAGACTTTGGGGTTGGTGGTTTGGAACGGGTGAGGGTCGGCGGAGGTGCGGACGCGGTCGCGGGAGTCGGTTTGAATTTGGAACTCGGGCAGCCACGGCGGCGGGCTGGGGGTGAAGCCGAAAGCGATGATTACGCGGTCGGCGGCGAGGGTTTCCTCGCCGCCGGCGACAACTTCGGGGCGGCGGCGGCCGTCGCGGTCGGGGGGGGAGAGTTCGGTGCGGGCGAGGCGGACGCCGTCATCGGTGACGGCCACGGGCTGGCGGTTCCACAAAAACTCCACGCCCTCGTCACGGGCGTTGGCGACCTCGCGGCGCGAGCCGGGCATGTTGGCCTCGTCGCGGCGGTAGACGCAGGTCACCTGTGCGGCCCGCTGGCGCACCGCGGTGCGCACGCAGTCCATGGCGGTGTCGCCGCCGCCCAGTACCGCCACCCGCCGGCCGCGCATGTCGATGAAACCATCACCGCCGGCCTCGCCCATCACGCGGCGGATGTTGGACAGCAGATAGGGCAGGGCGTCGCACACTTCCGGGCGGTCTTCGCCGGGGAAGCCGCCGCGAATGTAGGTGTAGGCGCCCATGCCGAGGAACACCGCCGGATATTGCGCGAGCAAATCGGCGAATGGAATGTCGCGGCCGATTTCGGTGCCGAGAACGAAGCGCGCGCCGGCCTCCTCCAGCAATTTGCGGCGCTGCAGGACGACGCGCTTTTCCAGTTTGAACGGCGGGATGCCGTAGGTGAGCAGGCCGCCGGCCTCCGGATAACGGTCGTAAATCACCGGCGACACGCCGCCCCGCAGCAGGACATCGGCGCATGCCAGGCCGGCCGGGCCGGCGCCCACAATGGCGGCGCTTTTGCCGCTGTCCCGCACTTCCGACAAGTCGGGGCGCCAGCCCTGGGCGATGGCCTCGTCGGCGATGTACTTCTCCACCGAACCGATGGTGACGGCGCCGAAACCGTCGTTCAAAGTGCAGTCACCCTCGCACAACCGGTCCTGCGGGCAAATGCGCCCGCAAATCTCCGGCAGCGAGTTGGTCTGGTGCAGCAGTTCCGCGGCCTCAAACAGGCGGCCTTCCTCCACCAATCTCAGCCAGTTGGGAATGTAGTTGTGCACCGGGCATTTCCATTCGCAGTACGGGTTGCCGCAGTCCAGGCAGCGCCCGGACTGGGCGGCGGCGGCCTCGGGGGCGTAGTGGCCGTAGACCTCGTTCCAGTTGCCGAGCCGCACGCGCACCGAGGTTTTGTCCGGCTGCTGGCGCGCCAGGTCCAGAAACTGCAGATGCTTGTGCGCCACCGCCGCCACTCCGGCTCTCAGGCCGCCTGCATCAACGTGCTGAGCAGCGATTCCAAATCCAGCGCGCGCGGGCTCACCAGGCGGAAGTGGCGCGCCAGGTCGGCGAAATCATCGCGCACCGTGCGCCCCCAGGCGCTGCCGGTCTCTGCGGCGTGCTCGCTCACCAGGTTGTGGAGAAACTCCAGATACTCCTCGGTGCTCTCGGAGTTGACGCGGCGGATGTCCACCAATTCTTTGTTGCACTGGTCCACAAAGTTGCGCTCCAGGTCCAGCACAAAGGCGATGCCGCCGGTCATGCCGGCGCCGAAGTTCAAGCCGCTGCGCCCCAGCACCGCCACCGCGCCGCCGGTCATGTATTCGCAGCCGTGGTCGCCGACCCCCTCCACCACCGCCTGGGCGCCGGAGTTGCGCACCGCGAAACGCTCACCGGCGCAACCGGCGGCGAAAAATTTTCCCCCGGTGGCGCCGTACAGGCAGGTGTTGCCGATGATGGGCGTGTCGTTGCCGCGCAGTTGCAGTTCGGGCGGCGGCGCCAGCACCAGTTTGCCGCCGGCCATGCCCTTGCCGACGTAATCGTTGGCCTCGCCGTGCAAAAACATGTGCAGGCCGCCGGCGTTCCAGGCGCCGAAACTCTGCCCGGCGGCACCCTGCAGGCGCACCGTCAGCGGGTTGTCCTCCATGCCCTGGTTGTCGTGGCGGCGCGCAATCATTCCCGACAGGCGGGCGCCGACCGCGCGGTCCACGTTGCGCACGGTGTAGGAAAACTCCCGGCCGCCGCCGCCGTTTGCAATCAGCGGCGCCATGTCGTCCACCATGCGCGCGCCGAGGTCGGAGTACTCAGGCGGCCGGTTAATTTCGGTGGTGCAAAATTGCGGCTCGCCGGATGGCGCCGGCGCTTGCGCAAGCACCGGTTGCAGGTCCAGCATGGCGTGGCGGGTGCCGGGGATGGCGGCGTTTTCCAGAAGGTCCACGCGGCCGATGACGTCCTGCAGGCTGCGGACGCCGAGCCCGGCGAGAATTTCGCGCACCTCGCGGGCGACAAAGTTGAAATAGTGCACCACCCGTTGCGGGCTGCCGGCGAAATGCAGTTTGCGCAACGTGGGGTGCTGGGTGGCGACGCCGGTGGCGCAGTTGTTGAGGTGGCAGATGCGCAGGTATTTGCAGCCCAGCGCGACCATGGGCATGGTGCCGAAGCCGAAACTCTCGGCGCCGAGGATGGCCGCCTTGACCACGTCCAGGCCGCTCTTCAGGCCGCCGTCGGCCTGCAACCGCACCCGTCCGCGCATGCCGCCGGCGCGCAATGCCTGGTGGGTTTCGGCAAGGCCCATCTCCCAGGGGACGCCGGAATACTTGACCGAGGTCAGCGGGCTGGCGCCGGTGCCGCCGTCGTAGCCGGCGATGGTGATTAAATCGGCGTGGCACTTGGCGACGCCGACGGCGATGGTGCCGACGCCGGCGGCAGCCACCAGTTTGACCGAGACCAGCGCCTCGGGGTTGACCTGCTTCAGGTCGTAGATAAGTTGCGCCAAATCCTCAATGGAGTAGATGTCGTGGTGCGGCGGCGGCGAGATGAGCGCGACGCCGGGGCTGGAATAGCGCAGCCCGGCAATCAGCGGGTTCACCTTCGGCCCGGGCAACTGGCCGCCCTCACCGGGTTTTGCGCCCTGGGCGATTTTTATCTGCAGAATTTCGGCGTTCACCAGGTAGGCGGGGGTGACGCCGAAGCGGCCGGAGGCGACCTGTTTAATTTTGGACGCGCGCGAGGTGCCGTAGCGCGCCGGATCCTCGCCGCCCTCGCCGGAGTTGGAGCGGCCGCCGATGCTGTTCATGGCCTCGGCCAGCGCCTCGTGCGCCTCCGGCGACAGCGCGCCGAGGGACATGCCGGCGCTGTCAAAGCGGCGCATGATTTCGCCCTCGGACTCCACCTCCGCCAGCGGCAGCGGCGCGGCGCCGGTTTTAAGCCGCAGCAAGTCGCGCAACATGGCCGGCGGCCGTTCATTCACCAGCGCGGCGAACTCACGGTAGTCCTCGTGGTCGCCGCTGGCCACGGCGCGATGCAGGGCGCGCACCACGTCCGGGTTGCAGGCGTGGTATTCGCCGCCGTTCACGTATTTCAGCAGGCCGCCCACCTGCGGTTTGCCGCGCGGGTTCCAGGCTTGGCCGCAGTTGCGTTTTGCGTCCTCCTCCAATTCGGCGAAGCCGATGCCCTGGATGCGCGACACCGCGCCGTGGAAGCATTTGTCCACCACCTCATCGCTTAGGCCGAGCACCTCAAACAACTTCGCCGCGCGGTAGCTGGCCACCGTGGAGATGCCCATGCGCGACATGATTTTGTACAGCCCCTTGATGATGCCGCGCCGGTAAGTGCGCAAAACCACGCCGCTGCCGGTGCGCGCAACCTCGCCCTTGCGCAGCATGTCCAAAATGATTTCGTATGCCAGCCACGGATGCACCGCGGTGGCGCCGAAACCAATCAGCACCGCAAAATGGTGCGGGTCGCGGGCGACGGCGGTGTCCACGATTAAATTCGCGTCGCCGCGCAGGTCGCACTGCGACAGGCGGCGGTGCACCGCGCCGGTGGCCAGCAGCGCATGCACCGGCCAGGTTTCGCGGCGCAGTTCACGGTCGGAAAGAATAATCATGGCGGCGCCGTCGCGCACCGCCTGCTCGGCGCGGCGGCAGATGCCGTCCAGCGCCGCCGGCAAACTTTGCCCGGCGGCGGCGCTGAGATGAATCACGCGGTGGCGGTATGACCGGCCGCCGGGGGTGCCGCCGAGGGCGGTGATGTGCGCCAACTTGTCCGAGGACAGCACCGGCGAGCGCAGCACCACGCAGGCGGCGTCGCTCTCGCCCTCGTCAAACACATTGGACTTGCGCCCGAGGCAGGTCTCCAGCGACATCACAATCTGTTCGCGCAAGGGGTCGATGGGCGGATTGGTCACCTGCGCAAACTGCTGGCGGAAAAAATCAAACAGCGAACGGTCATGGCGCGACAGAACCGCGATGGGCGTGTCGTCGCCCATGGAGCCCACCGCCTCCTGCCCGGCCTCGGCCAGCACTCGCACCACCTGGGTGCGCTCCTCGGCGCTGACCTGGAAAATTTTTTCGTACACCGCCAGCGAGGCCGGATTCAGCGAGGGGGAGTGCGGCGCATCACCGCGCGGTCTTGACTGCAGGCGCCGCTGTGACCGCTTCAGCCACCGCTTGTACGGCCGCCGTGACTTCAGCAGGTCGCGCACCGCATCCGGCGGCAGCAGTTCACCGCTGCGGGTGTCGGCGGCGATAATCTCGCCCGGCATGAGCCGGCCCTTGGCGGTGACGGCGCCGGGATGCGCATCGCTGACGCCGGTCTCGGAGGCGAGGATGATGCGGCGGTCGCGGGTGACGCTGTAGCGCGCCGGGCGCAGGCCGTTGCGGTCCATGGCGCACACGGCGTAGCGGCCGTCGCTTAGCACGATGCCGGCCGGGCCGTCCCACGATTCCATCTTGGTGGAGTGGTAGCGGTAAAACGCGCGCAGGTCCTCGTCCATGCTTTCCACGTTTTGCCACGCCGGCGGAATCATGATGCTGATGGCGCGCAGCACATCCAGCCCGCCGTGCCACAGATACTCCAGCATGTTGTCCAGGCTAAGCGAGTCGGAGCCGGTGGCGGTGACCCGGGGCGCGGGCAGCAACGGCGATTGGTACTTGCCGCGCCGGGCGTAGGACCAACTGCGGTTGCCCTGGATGGTGTTAATCTCGCCGTTGTGGGCGAGGAAGCGGTACGGCTGCGCCAGTTTCCAGCGCGGCAGTGTGTTGGTGGAAAATCGCTGGTGAAACACCGCAAGTGACGACTCCATGTCCGGATGCGTGAGGTCGGCGTAGAACTTCTCCATCTGCCCGGCCAGCATCATGCCTTTGTACACCAAAACGCGCGACGACAGGCTGCACACAAAAAAGTCGTTCTCCTCGGCGCCCAACTCGGCCTCGGCCTCAACGCGCGCGGTGAACAGCCGCCGCTCAAAGTCCATCACCTCCATGGCCTCATCCTCAGTCGCCGCAAACACCTGCGCCATCAGCGGCATGGTGCGCCGGCCTTCCACGCCCAGCGCATCCGGGTTAAGCGGCAACTCGCGCCAGCCGCACACCGCGACTTGTTGCCGCGCCAGTTGTTTTTCGAGCACCGCTTTCTGCGCCTCGGCAGCCGCCGCATCGCCGTCAAAAAACACCACCCCGGCGGCGTAATGGCGCGGCAGTCGCCAGCCGCGCTCCGCCGCCACCCGCCGCAAAAACCGCTCCGGCCGCCGCATCAGCAACCCGCACCCGTCGC
>RKSH01000203.1 GCA_007570945.1 Gammaproteobacteria bacterium
GCGCGCCGCCGGGCAGGCGGTGGAGGCCTTTGTGGACCAGCTCAGCAACTGGTATGTGCGCCGCAGCCGCCGCCGCTTTTGGAAAGCCGAGGCCGGGGATGACAAGCAGGCCGCCTACCTGACGTTGCGCCAGTGCCTCGGCACGGTGCAGTTGTTGATTGCGCCGTTCATGCCGTTTTTGGCCGAGGCCATGTTTCAGAATCTGGCGCGCGGACTTTCGCCAAAGGCGGCGCTGAGCGTGCACATGTCGGACTGGCCCGAGGCCGAGGATTCGTGGCGCGACAATGCGCTGCTGGCCGAGGTGGCGGCGGCGCAGAAGGTCACCGCCCTCGGCCGCGCCGCGCGCGAGAAAAGCAGGTTGCGCGTCCGCCAGCCATTGCCGCGCCTGCTGGTGAGCGCGCCGGATGCTGCAAGCCGGCGGGCGGTTGACAAGCATCGCCGCCAGATTTTGGAGGAGTTGAATGTGAAGGAAATGGAGTTCATCGCCGGCGACGCCGGCCTTGTGCAGTTCCGCATTAAGCCGAACCTGCCGCGCATTGGCAGGCAATTCGGCAAAGAAACACCGGCCATTCGCAAGGCGCTGGCCGAGGCCGACGGCGCGGACGTCGCCGCCGCTGTCCGCGGTGGGGAAACTGTCACCGTCACTGTCGGAAGTCGTGAAGTGACCCTCGGCGCCGAGGACGTGCTGGTGGAAACGGTGGCCGCGGCCGGCTACGCCTGCGCCGAGCAGGACGGTTTCCTGGTTGCACTGGACACTGCGGTGGACGAGGCCTTGCAACTGGAGGGGCTGGCGCGGGAAATGGTGCGCACCGTGCAGGACGCGCGCAAACAAGCCGGCCTCGCCGTCGCCGACCGCATCGTGCTGCGCATCAGCGGTGACGGCGAGGCCGAGGTTGAAGCCGCATTGGCGCAACACCGTGACTTCATCATGAACGAGACGCTGGCGGTGGAATGGGGCGCCGATGACATCAAAGGCGCGTTCACCATCGGCCATGAGTTCAGCGACGGCCGCCGCCCTCACCGCTGGCGCATCGCTCTTGCGCGCATTGGCTAAACAACGCCGCGGTGCTCGACACGCTTAAATCCCTGGCCGCGCTGTTTCTCAGCTACGGTCTGTTCCTCACCGCCAATGGTTTGTTCACCACGCTGCTCGGCGTGCGCACCGCCATTGAAAAATTTCCCACCGAACTCACCGGCGTCGTCATGGCCTCGTATTTTTGCGGCTTGCTGCTCGGCGCGCGCTATGCGGTGCGCGTGGTCAGCATCGCCGGGCACATCCGCTCCTTCGCGCTGTTCGCCTCGGTGATGTCCATCACCGCGCTGGTGCATGTGCTGGTGATTAATCCGCCGGCGTGGATGGCGGCGCGCGTGGTTTCCGGTTTTTGCATGGCCGGGCTGGTGATGGTCACCGAAAGTTGGTTCAACACGCGCGCGCCCACCGCCGTGCGCGGCCGGATTCTTTCGCTTTACATGGGCACCACCTACCTGGCCGGCGGCCTCGCGCAGTTTCTGCTGCCCCTCGCCGACCCGTCGCGGTTCCACCTGTTCAGCGCGGTCTCCATCATCTTTTCGCTGGCGCTGGTGCCGGTGCTGGTCACGCGCGCCCCGGCGCCGCCGCCGTCGGAGCCGGCGGCGGTGGACATGCGCGAGCTGTTTCACGTCTCGCCGGTGGGCGTCACCGGCGCGTTCATCGCCGGTCTGGTCAACTCGTCGTTCTACGCCATGGGCCCGGTGTATGCGCGCAACATCGGCTTGGATGTGACGCAGATTTCACTGTTTATGGCCGCCGGGATTTTTTGCGGGCTGCTGCTGCAGTGGCCCATGGGCCGGCTTTCCGACCGCGTGGACCGCCGCCTGGTGATTATCGCCGCCGGCGCATGCACCGGCATCGCATGCATTGCGCTGATTGCCGCGCCGGTGGAATTTTTTGCGCTGCAGTGCGTTCTTATCGGTTGCTACGGCAGTTTTGCGTTCACCATTTACTCGCTTGGTTGCGCGCACACCAACGACCAGGCGCGCCCCGACCGGCTGGTGCAAACCGCCAGCGGCCTGCTCACCGCCTACGGCATCGGCGCGGTTTGCGGCCCGCTGCTCTCCGCCCTCACCATGGGCCAACTCGGCGCCGGCGGTTTGTTTGTCACCAACGCCGCCGCCGCCGCCTGCCTGGTGGCCTTCACCGCCGCGCGAATTAAACGCCGCGCGCCGGTTCCCGGCCACCGCAAGGAAAAATTCGTCCCCCTGCCGCAAACGCCCACCGCCAAGGAACTCTACGCCGCCATGCGCAACACCCGCGACCGCGACATGGCGCGCCTGGTCGGCGGCGTCCGCCGGCACTGAGGATTTCGCGCCGCGCGCGGCGTTATACTTTCACCCAAAAACTTTCCGCAGGAGTTTCAGCAATGTCCACCGACTTCCAAACCATTGTGTTCACCGTCAAAGACAATGTGGCGCGCATCACCCTTAACCGCCCGCAGTCCCTGAACAGTTTCACCTCGCAAATGCACGCCGAGTTGGGCGCGGCCCTGGACTTGGTGGAGGAGGGCGGCGCGCGCTGCCTGCTGCTTAGCGGCGCCGGCCGGGGGTTTTGTTCCGGACAGGACCTGGGCGAGTTGCAAGTGGACGGTGACGGCGCGACCGACCTGGGCGCGCTGCTGGACCGCAACTACAACGTTTTAATCCGCCGCATCTCGGCGCTGCCGATGCCGGTGGTGTGCGCGGTTAACGGCGTCGCCGCCGGCGCCGGCGCCAACCTGGCGCTGGCTTGCGACATTGTCTACGCCGCGCGCTCGGCAAGTTTTATCCAGCCGTTCTGCCGCCTCGGCCTGGTCCCCGACGCCGGCGGCACCTGGGTTCTGCCGCGCCTGGTGGGCCGCGCCCGCGCTCTCGCGCTGACTTTGCTCGGCGAAAAAGTCACCGCCGAGCAGGCCGAGCAATGGGGCATGATTTGGAAATGCGTGGACGACGACCAACTCGCCCCGGCAACGGAAAAACTCGCGCAACACCTGGCCACCCAGCCGACCCGCGGACTCGGCTACATCAAACAGGCCATGCTCTCCGCCGGCGCCAACACCCTGGACGCGCAACTGGACGTGGAACGCGACATGCAAAAACTCGCCGCGCTGAGTGAGGA
>RKSH01000063.1 GCA_007570945.1 Gammaproteobacteria bacterium
TCCATCAGGTCGGTGTGGCGGAAGTGGTAGCGGCTGAAATAATTATCCCAGCGAAACTCGCGGTCGTGCTCGCCGGTGTCCCAGTAACGCTGCGACGCCACGCCGTGCAGCAGCGCGCGGTAGTGCAGCACCGGCAAATCAAAACGGCTGCCGTTCCAGGTGACCAGCCGCGGGGTGAACTCCAGTCCCTTGAAAAATTTTGCGATGATGCCCTTCTCGCCGTCCTGCTCCTTGCCCACCGCCGAAATCCGCAGTTGGTCGCGGCCGCGGCGGTACACCACGGCCATGGCGACGACCTTGTGCAGGTGCACCGGCAGGAAGTCACTGCCGCCGCTTTTCTCGCGCTGCTTGGCGAACATGGCCTCGCCGATGTCGCGCTCCTCGGCGTCGGCGAGGCCGTAAATGCGCCGGCCGTTCTCGGTGTCGGGAATTGTTTCAATGTCAAAAGCAAGAATGTCCACGGTTTTTCTCCTCGGGTTTCAGAGTGGTTGCAGGTGTTCGATGACCAGTTGCACTTTTTCCTCGCGCCAGGTGTTCACGCCTAACCGGTAGGCGGCGCGCACTTTTTCATAAACCGGCGCCGCATCGCCGTCTTTGAGGTGCGAGAACGCAATCGCCTCCAGCGTCTGCGCGCCGCCAGGCAGCGCAAGTTGCAGTTTAAGATGGTGCGACTCCGCGCCCACACACTCTGCGGCGCGCACTTCAAATTCGTTGTCAAACAGCGGCTCGGGGAAATTCTGCCCCCATGGGCCGCCGGCCGCAAGTTGCCTGGCGACGCCCAGGCACAGGTCGCCCTCGCCCAAGGCGCCGTCGCTGTCCACCGCGCGGTTTTCTGCGCGGGCAGCGGCGTGGCACTCGGCAGATGCGGACTCGGTGAAAGCGGCGGCGAACTCGGTGAAATCCTCGGCGCGAATGCCAAGGCCGGCGGCCATGGCGTGGCCGCCGAAGTTAACAATTAAATCCGGCCGCCGGGCGGCAATGCCGGCAAACAAGTCGCGCATGTGAACACCACGAATGGAGCGCGCCGAGCCTTTAAGCGCGCCGTCCTCGCCCCCGTCGGCGAAAACCACGCACGGGCAGCCGTGGGCGTCTTTCAGGCGCGACGCGACCAGCCCAATCACGCCCTGGTGCCAGCGCGGGTCGTATAGGCACAAGGCGGCGGGGATGTCGCCGTTTTTTGCAATATCCAATTCGCCGATAATTTCCTCGGCCTGGGTCTGCATCTGTTCCTGCGTGTTGCGGCGTTCCCGGTTAAGTTCATCCAATCGCGCGGCGATTTCGTTGACCGTTTTTTCGTCATCAATCAACAGACAGTCCACGCCGATGTTCATCTCCGCCAGCCGGCCGGCGGCATTCAGGCGCGGCGCGACGCGAAAGCCGATGTCGCGCGCCGTCACCTTTTCCGCCTGCAGTTTGCTCACCTTGAGCAGCGCGCGAATCCCCGGGCGGCAGCGGCCGGCGCAAATGCGCGCCATGCCGGAACGCACCAGAATTCGGTTGAGGTACTGCAACGGCACCATGTCGGCAATGGTGCCGAGCGCCACCAGGTCCAGGTGGTCGGCCAGATTGGGCTCGGCGCGGCCATTGCCAAACCAGCCGCGCTCGCGCAACCGGGCGCGCAGGGCGAGCAGCACATAAAACGCCACGCCGACGCCGGCCAGGGTTTTGTCGGGAAAACCATCGTCGGCGCGGTTGGGGTTCACCACGGCATCGGCGCGCGGCAAACCGTCGCCGGGCAGGTGATGGTCGGTGACGATGACGGTGATGCCGTGCTCATGCGCGCGGTCCACACCGGCATGGCTGGAGATGCCGTTGTCCACGGTGACCAGCACATCCGGCTGGAACTTCACCGCCACCGCCTCGGCCACCGCTTCGCTGAGGCCGTAGCCCAGCGTAAAACGGTCGGGGACAAAATAACGCACCTCGGCCGCGCCGAATGCCTCCAAGGCCAACTTCATCAGCGCGGTGCTGGTGGCGCCGTCCACGTCGTAATCGCCGACAATGGTGATGGCGGCTTGCGCCTCCACGGCATCGGCGAGAATGTCGGCGGCGGCGTCAATGTCGCGCAAACTGTCCGGCTTTGGCATGCGCGACAGCGAATAGTCCAACTCGCTCTCGTCGCGCACGTTGCGCCCGGCGTAAACCCGCGCCAGCACCGGGTGCAGCGACGGGAACCGCCGGGCCAGGGCGGCGGCGTCCACCGCGCCGCGGCGGCGGATGGATTTGGCGGCGGCCGTCATTGCACCGCTGTCACCGTCGGCGCCATCTCAGCCCAGGGTGGACTTCATTAACTTGCCGATGTCGGCCGGGTTGCGCGCCACCTTGACGCCGCATTCCTCCAGCACGGCGATTTTCTCCTCGGCGGTGCCCTTGCCGCCGGAAATGATGGCGCCGGCGTGCCCCATCCGCTTGCCCGGCGGGGCGGTGAGGCCGGCGATGAAACCCACCACCGGTTTTTTCATGTGGGCGGCGATCCAGCGGGCGCAGTCCTCCTCGTCGCTGCCGCCAATCTCGCCGCACAGCACCACGCCCTCGGTGGCCGGGTCGTCATTGAACATGCGCACCACATCCAGATGCTTGACGCCGTTCACCGGATCGCCGCCGGTGCCGACGCAGGTGGACTGGCCGAGGCCGAGCTCGCTGAGTTGCGCGACCACCTCGTAGGTCAAGGTGCCGGATCGGGACACCACGCCGATGGGCCCGGGGCGGTGAATGTAGCCGGGCATGATGCCGATTTTAATTTCCCCGGGCGTTACCACCCCCGGGCAGTTGGGGCCCACCAGCACCGTGCCGCGACCGCGCATGCGCTCGCGGGTGCGCACCATGTCGCGCACCGGCACGCCTTCGGTGATGCACACCACCACTTCCATGCCGGCGTCCACCGCCTCGTCGATGGCGCCGGCGGCAAACGGCGGCGGCACGTAAATCACGCTGGCGTTGGCGCCGGTGGCGTCGCGGGCCTCGGCCACGGTGTTGAACACCGGCACATCGTGCACCCGTTCGCCGCCCTTGCCGGGGGTGACGCCGGCGACAAAGCACTCGCGGCCGGCGGCGTAGTCCAGACAGTTCTTGGTGTGGAACGCGCCGGTCTTGCCGGTGATGCCCTGGGTGACGACTCGAGTCTGGCG
>RKSH01000147.1 GCA_007570945.1 Gammaproteobacteria bacterium
CATTGTCTGCGGGCATTCCGCAAGACCGCCAAACAACACGGTTATGACCTGCGCCACCACATTTTCATTGAGCCGTCGGCGGGCGAAGGATGTTTTGTGGGGTTGTTGCCGCCAAAGCGACGTGTCGCACTGGATATTGATCCGCAGGGGATGGGAATAAGCAAAGTCGACTTCCTCAACTGGACGCCGCCAAAAGGGAAATACGCGGTCATCGGCAACCCGCCGTTCGGCCATCGCGGCGCGATTGCGCTGGCGTTCATTAACCGCGCCGCAAAGTTCGCCGACATCATCGGTTTCATTCTGCCGATGACTTTCGCCAGCAACGGCAAGGGCGGCGCGATGACGCGGGTCAAGGGGCTGCGCTTGTTGCACAGCGAGGAGTTGCCATCTGATTCGTTTTACAGCAGCGACGGTGAGCGCGACATCAACACCGTGTTTCAGGTGTGGGGTTCACGCAACTTGCAGGATGCGCCGCCACCACCGACCTGCGATGCGTTCGTTCAGATTCTCACCGTCTGCACCAACCCAAGCCGGCGCTGCGGCACGCATCGGATGCATGAGTACGATTACTTTTTGCAGGGCACTTTCTACGAGAACCGGCCGCCTAGGGTGGTACGCGACTTCGCCGATGTGAAATACGGTTCCGGCTACGGCGTCATCATCAAACAGCGCAAGCGCGAAATTGGGCGCGCGTTGCGCAACGCTGACTGGCTGACGCATTCGTCCAAAGCCACCAACCACTGCCGGCACATCAGAATGCAGCACATTCGCGACGCGCTGGCTGTTGAGGGTTATTGTGACAATGACATCTGAGAGTCACGACAAACCGCACGACTTGCCTTAACTCATGGCGCTTCTCCACATCCGCACCCATCCCGACCCATGCCTGCGCGCGGCCGCGTCCGCGGTGGGCGCGGTGGATGATGAAGTGCGGAAACTGGTGGACGACATGGCCGAGACCATGTATGCGGCGCCGGGAATCGGATTGGCGGCGGTGCAGGTGAACGTGCCGCTGCGGGTGGCGGTGGTGGATGTTTCGGAGGAGCGCGACCAGTTGCAGGTATTCATCAACCCGGAGATTGTTTCGGCGGCGGGAACCGTGCAGTCGGAGGAAGGATGCTTGTCGTTGCCGGGTTTGTTCGCCGAAGTGGCGCGCCGGGAAACTGTGCATGTGCGGGCCCTAAACCGCGCCGGGGAAAAATTTGAGTTGCACGCCGACGGTTTGCTTGCGGTTTGTATCCAGCACGAGATAGACCACCTGAACGGAAAATTATTCACCGACCGCCTATCGCGGTTGAAACGGGAGCGAATACTGGACAAGTGGCTGAAAGAACGCGCCGCCGCCCGGCTCCCCGGCGGTGGTGAGGCCCGCGGCGGCGGTGACACCAGCAGTGGACGCGATGGCAAACCCTTGTGAGATGAAAATGAACGTGGTCTTCGCCGGCACGCCGGACTTCGGCGCCGCCATTCTCTCCGCGCTGATGAACGCCGGCGCCGCGGCGCCGCGCATCACCATGGTGTACACCGCGCCCGACCGGCCGGCCGGCCGCGGGCGCAAGTTGCGCGCCCCGGCGGTCAAGACCGTCGCCGCCGCCCGCCAACTGCCGTTGCGCCAGCCCGCCACCCTCACCGATGCCGATGCCGCCAACCTCAAAACGCTGGCGCCAGACCTCTTAATCACCGCCGCCTACGGCCTGCGCCTGCCGCGGGCGGTACTGGCGGCGCCGCGGCTGGGCTGCATCAATGTGCATCCATCGCTGTTGCCGCGCTGGCGCGGGGCGGCGCCGGTGGCGCGCGCGGTGGAGGCCGGCGATGCGCACAGCGGCGTGACGCTGATGCTGATGAACGCAGGGCTGGACCGCGGCGATGTGCTGGCGGCCCGCGCGGTCGACATTGGCGCCGAGGAAACCGCCGGTGAACTCGGCGCGCGGCTGGCGGCGGTGGGCGGCGCACTTTTGGTGGACGCGCTGCCGCAACTCACGCAACTGCTCGCCGCCCGCACCGCGCAGGACGATGCGCGCGCCACCTACGCCGCCAAAGTGACCGGTCTTGAGGCGCACATTGACTGGCGCGCGCCGGCTTTGGTCATTGCGCGGCGAGTGCGCGCGTTCAACCCGGCACCGGGGGCATGGACCGAATGGCGCGGCAGCCGAATTAAAATTCACCGCGCCCGCGCCGCCGCGGGTGAGGGTGAAGAACAAACCGGCGGCGCGCCGGGAACGGTGGTCGCCGCCGGGGGTGATGTTTTGCGCATCGCCGGCGGTGACGGCGCCGTGGACATTCTTGCCTTGCAGCGCAGCGGCGGGCGCGTGATGAGCGCGGCCGAATTCATGCGCGGCGCGCAACTGCGGCCGGGGCAGCAACTGCAATAAACAAACCACAATCAACGGGAGAACGACCGTGACTGACAAACCTGAAGACCAAACCAGGCCGGCGAACAAAGCCGTGACCAAACCTGGGGAAAAACCGCTGTCGCCGCGCGCCGCCGCCGCCCGGGCGGTGCGGGCGGTGACCATGGACAAACGTTCGCTGGACGCCGCGCTGGCCGAAATTCTGCCGTTGGTGACGCCCAAGGACCGCGGCCTGGCGCAGGAGCTGAGTTACGGCACCCTGCGCCACCACGGCCACCTGTTCGCCATCGCCCGCGCGCTGCTGTGGAAGCCGCTGGAGTACCAGGACCGCATCGTGTTCTGCCTGCTGTTGGTGGGCCTGTACCAGTTGGAGTACACACGCATCCCCGACCACGCCGTGATGCACCCGACGGTGGAGGCGGTGCACGACCTGGGGCGGCCGCGCAGCGGGCCGCTGACCAACGCCGTCCTGCGCAACTGGCGGCGCAAGCGCGAGGAGGTGTTGCGCGCCATCGCCGCCGATGCGGGACCCGATTTCCGCTTCGCCTTCCCACCGTGGATGCTCAAGCGGCTGCGCGGCGACTGGCCCAAGCACTGGGAAAACATCGTCCGCTACAGCAATGAACGGCCGCCGCTATGCATGCGGGTGAACCGCCGGCAGTGGACGCGCGACGACTGCCTGAGCCATTTCCGCAAACAGAACTTCGACGCCAACCCCACCGCCGCCGAGGACGGCATAGTGCTCGGCCGCCGCACCGTCAGCAAGGTGCGCGAGGCCATTGCCACCGGCCAAATGGCGGTGCAAGACACCAGCGCCCAACTGGCCGCCGCCTTGCTGGCGCCCAAGGACGGCGAGGAAGTGCTGGACGCCTGCGCCGCGCCCGGCGGCAAAACCGGCCACATTCTGGAAATGGCGCCTAAAGCCAAGGTCACCGCCGCCGACCTCAACCTGTTCCGCCTGTTCAAGGTCAAGCAGGTGCTGGCGCTGCGCAAATCCAAGGCCGCGCTGTTCGCCGCCGATGCGGCCGAATTGGGCTACTGGTGGCCGGGCAAATTTGACGCGGTGCTGCTGGACTCGCCGTGCAGCGGCCTCGGCGTCCTCAATCGCCACCCCGACATCAAGCACCTGCGGCGCGAATCCGACATCGCGGAATATGCCAAACTACAGCAGGCCCTGCTGCGCTCGCTGTGGCGCCTGGTCGCCCCGGGCGGACGGCTGGTGTACGTGACCTGCTCCATCCTGCCCGAGGAAAACAACCTGCAAATCAAGCGCTTCCTGAGGCTCGTCCATGACGCAAGCATTGAAGATCCCGGCGACGACTACGGCATCGACACCGGCCACGGCCGCCAGCGGCTGCCCGGCGTGCACGGCGGCGACGGCTTTTTTTACGCGCTGTTGCGCAAGACTGGCGGTGATGGTGACGGCGGCGGTGATGGTGATAATCCCGGCGGCACCGGCGGCGGCGCGTGATTTTCGCATCGTTGACGTGGCGGCGGCAGTGGACGGGGCGGCCATTGACTTCCGCGCCGTGCTGGAACTGCCGCTCAGCGAGGAGGCGGCGGAGGCGGTGGACAAGGGCATCGCCGTCACCCTCGGCCTGAACATTGACTTGCTGCGCGAGCGCGAGTGGTGGTGGGACAAGGGCCTTGGCACGTGGCAGGTGCGCGCCGAGTTGCGCCGCCACCGCCCGTCCGGGCGTTACCTGGTGCGCGTGGATGGCCCGGGCGGGGGGGGAAGTGGTGGTTTGGACTCCGGAAACGGTGGTTTCACCTCCGGCAATGGTGAAGCCACCGGCAACGGCCGAAGTTTCCCCTCCCTGGATGCCGCCTTGGAGCACCTGGGCCGTGGCCTGGGCGCGCGGCTGCCGCTGACGGAATCGCTGCAGTTGCGCCGCGAGCGTTACCGGCTGAAGGTGAAGGCGGTGGTGCTGTTTGACATGCTGCCGGCGCCGCTGCGGCTGTGGGCATATGTGGCGCCGTCGTGGCGCATGGCCAGCCGCGCCAGCAGTTGGCCGCTGGCGCCGTGACCCCGGCGCGCCTCCTGCTGGCGTTGGTGCCGGCGGCGCTGTTAGCGGCGCTGGTCATGTTGGCGCTGGCGGCGTTGCACTCGCCGGCGCTCATCCGCCACTACCCGGTCCTGCTGGCGCTCAACATCGCCGGCATCGCGCTGTTATCGGGGGTGATGGTGTACGGCGCGTGGCGGCTGGCGCTTCATCTGCGCGCGCGGCGGCCGGGGGCGCGGCTGACCCTGCGCATGCTCACCGCCTTCGGCGCGCTGGCGCTGGCGCCGTTGGTGGTGGTGTATTTTTTCTCGGTGCAGTTTGTGAACCGGGGCATTGACAGTTGGTTTGACGTCCGCATTGAGGAGGCGCTGAACAAGGCCTCGCTGCTGCGGCGCAACACGCTGGAGGCGCTGCGCCGCGACCTGGTGGAGCAGGCCGCCGCCGATGCGGCCGCGCTGGCGCAGACGCCGCTGTCGCCGGATGCCGCCACCGTGCGCCTGCTGGACGACCTGCGGCGCGCCGGCGACTACGAGGAACTCGCCGTGTTCACCCCCGGCGGCGACGTGGTGGCGGCCAGCGGCGCGCGCGGCGGCGCGCTCATTCCGGTGGCCCCGGCCTCCGCCGTCTTGGCCGCCCTGGGCGGCGGCGGGCGCGGCCATGCCGAACTTGAGCCGGGCGGTGACGGCGGATTGCAGTGGCGGGTGGCGGTCACCGTGAACCAGGCGCCGGCGGCCTCGCCAGCGGCGGCGCTGTACGTGCTGCAAGCGGTGAAGGTTTTGCCGCTGCGCTACGCCACCCTCGGCGCCGGCATTCAGACCGCGCTGGCCGAGTATGAGCGGCTGGTGTTCCTGCGCCGGCCGCTGAAGTTCAGTTTTGTGGTGACGCTGACGGTGATTACGCTGATGACGGTGCTGTTGGCGGCGTGGCTGGCGCTGATGTTTGCGCGCCGCCTGGCCGCGCCGCTCGGCCAACTGGCCACCGGCCAGCGCGCCGTGGCCAAGGGCGACTACCGCACCCGCCTGACCGTCACCAGCGGCGACGACCTGGGCGCGCTGGTGCAGTCGTTCAACGAAATGACCGGGCAGTTGCGCCAGGCGCAAAACCAGGCCGAGCAAAGCCGGCGCGAGTCGGAAATGCAGCGCACCTACCTTGAGACGGTGATGGCGCACCTGTCGTCCGCGGTGCTGGTGCTGGACCGCGATTTTAATGTGCACACCTACAACAAAGCGGCGCGCGCCATGCTGCCCCTGGGCCCCGCCTGCCAGGGCCGCGCGCTCAACGCGCTGGTGGCCGATGAGCCCCACCTTGCGCCGCTGGCCCAGGCCATCACCGCCCCCCGGCGCGATGCGGAATGGCAGAGCGAGGTGCCCCTGGCCGGCGGCGGCGGGCGGCGGGTGCTGATTTGCCGCTGCACCCGGCTGCCGCCGGAAAGCGGGCTGCCGGGCGGCTATGTGGCGGTGCTGGACGATGTCACCGACCTCATCCGCAGCCAGCGCGACGCCGCCTGGGGCGAGGTGGCGCGGCGGCTGGCGCACGAAATTAAAAACCCGCTGACGCCCATCCGCCTGTCCGCCGAGCGCATGCGCCAGAAGTTTCTGCCGCAACTGGAGGAGCCCGGGCGCGGCGCCATGGACCGCGCCACCCGCACCATCGTCCAGCAGGTGGAATCCATGAAGCGCATGGTGGACGCCTTTTCCGGCTACGCGCAGCCCATGCGCATGCAGACCGCGCCGGTGGACTTGAACCAGTTAATCAGGGATGTGATGGCGCTGCACGAACCGCCGGCCGGCAAAATTAAAACGGCGCTGGAACTGGCCGCGGATTTGCCGCGCCCGGAGGTGGACCCGGGGCGCATGCGGCAGGTGTTTAACAACCTCATGATTAACGCGCTGGACGCTCTCGGCGGCCGGGACCGGGCGGCGGTGACGGTACGCACCAAAGTGGTGCGGCGCGGCGGCGCGGAATACGTCGAGGCGCTGGTGCACGACAATGGCCCGGGTTTTCCGGCGGGGATTTTGGACCGCCTGTTTGAGCCGTACGTCACCACCAAGGACAAGGGCACCGGCCTGGGCCTGGCCATCGTCAAGCGCATCGTGGAGGAACACGACGGGGTGATTGCCGCCGAGAACCCGCCGGCCGGCGGCGCGCTGGTCCGCATCCTGCTGCCGTTGCGCTGAGTCCCGGGACCGGCGGCGCCGGCGACGGTGCTACCATTACCGCCATGCCCGCGCCGGTTGCCACCGCTGATTTCATCGCCGCCATGCGGCGGACGGTGGCGGCGGTGAGCGTGGTGACCACCGACGGCGCGGCCGGGCGGTTCGGGGTGACGGTCAGCGCGGTGAGTTCGGTTTCCGCCGAGCCGCCGATGATGCTGTGCTGCATTCACCACTTAAGCCCGGCGTGCGCGCCGCTGGAGAAAAACGGCGTGTTCTGCGTCAACCTGCTGAGCGAAAAACAAAGCGAAGTGTCGCGCGTCTTCGCCGGGCAGGCGGCGGCGCCGGGCGAGCGCGGCAAGTTTGACTGCGCCAAGTGGGGCGTGCTGGTGACCGGCGCGCCGGTGCTGGCCGAGATGTTGTCGGCCTTTGACTGCACATTGGTGGGTCGCCACGACTACGGCACCCATGCGTTGTTCGTCGGCCACGTGGAAGCGGTGCGCGAGGGCGCCGGCATGCCGCTGCTGTACAGCCGCCGCTCCTACGGCAAACCGGAACTGTGGTTTTGAGCCGGCGCCCGTCACAGTAGACTTTGCGCGCGCAGCCAGGCGTTGAGTTCGGCCAGCACCGGCGTTGACTCCACCGCCTCGCGCAGCAGGCGCGCCACGCGCGGAATGTGGCGCAGGTAAACCGGCTTGCCGTCGCGGCGGTGAAGGCGGGTGAAAATGCCCAGCACTTTGCAATGCCGCTGCGCCGCCAACAGCGTGTAGGCAAGGCGAAACTTTTCCTCGTCCACGCCGCCGCGCGATTGGAAATACAGCCCCATCATCGCCTCGGCAAAATCCCGCTCCATGTCGCGGCGCGCATCCTCCAACAGCGACATTAAATCGTAAGCCGGGCCGCCAATCACGGCGTCCTGAAAATCCAGCAGCCCGCACTGCTCAAGAGCGTTGCCGCCGGGCAACCGCATCAAATTGTCCACATGAAAATCGCGCAGCACCAGCGTCGGTTCCTGTTGCGGCATGGCGGCAAAAATCGCGCGCCAGATTTGCACGTACTCGCCGCGCTTGGCTGCTGAAATTTTTTTTCCATGCGCCGCGACGTAATACCAGTCAACAAGCAGCAGTGCTTCGTCCAGCAACATATCAACGTCATAGACCGGCGTCGCCACCGCCGCCGCCTGCGGATGGCGGTGCAGATGCGCCAGCACCTCCACCGCCGTCGCGTAACATTGCCGCTCGGTTTCACCGCCGGCAGCGGCGAGAACGCGGGTGAAGGTTTGGTCGCCGAAATCCTCCAGCAGCGCAAAACCCTCACCCTCCTCCAGCGCCTTCACCTGCGGCGCGCGCAAACCGAGGCCGCGCAAGTGCCGCGCCACGGCCGCAAACCGCGCCACGTTTTCATGCGGCGGCGGCGCGTCCATCAGCACCAGTTTTTGCGGCCGCGCATGCACGCGAAAATAACGTCGGAACGACGCATCCGCCGCCAGCGGCGTGACTTCCGCCGCGGCCAAACCATGGCCGGCGAGAAATTTATTGCGCGCGCTTTGCCGGGCACTCATCGCGCGCCATTGTCCGCAAGGCCCCGGCGGCGCGCAACACAAACTTGCGCAGCGCTTGGCGCCGTGCTAAACATCGCGCCATGAAATTGGTTCGCTTCGGCAAACCCGGCGCCGAGCGCGCGGGCATGATTGACGTCGGCGGCGCGGTGCGCGATGTGTCGCGCATCGTCCGTGACTGGAATGCGCAATCGCTCGGCGACGGTTCATTGCAAAAAGTCGCCGCCGCCGATGCCGCCGGCTTTCCCCCGGCCCCGGACGGCGCGCGGCTCGGCGCACCGGTGGCGGCGCCCGGCAAACTCATCATCATCGGCCTCAACTACGCCGCCCACGCCACTGAGACCAACGCCGCCGCGCCGCAACAGCCAATCGTCGTGCTCATCTCGCCGCAGGCATTGTGCGGCCCCAACGACGACATCATCCTGCCGCCCGGCAGCGCAAAAAGCGACTGGGAAGTGGAACTCGCCGTGGTCATCGGCCGCAGCGCAAACAACGTGGCCGAAGCCGATGCGCTCAGCCACGTCGCCGGCTACGCCATCGCCAACGATGTTTCGGAACGCGAAGTGCAGTTGCAGGGCGCCGGCCAATGGGGCATGGGAAAAAGTTTCCCCACCTTTGCGCCCCTCGGCCCATGGCTGGTCACCGCCGATGAAATCCCCGACCCGCAAAACCTCACCCTCACCCTGGAACTCAACGGCAAAGTGCGCCAGCAGGGCCACACCTCCGACATGATTTTCACCGTCGCCCAACTGATAAGTTACATCTCCGCCATCACCCCGCTGCACCCCGGCGACACCATCTGCACCGGCACCCCGCCCGGCGTCGGCATGGGACAAAAGCCCCCGGAGTTCCTGCGCGCCGGGGATGAGTTGCGGTTGACGGTGGAGGGGCTGGGGGAGCAGCGGTGCAAAGTGGCGGGCGGCTGACGGTGCGGTGCATCCGTGGATACGCGGCATTTGGGTGTCAACTTTTATGTATGACATTTTCTCAAAAAAAGCACGTTCCCTGTTAATGGCGGAAGTCAAGGGACGCTACAACAAAAGCACCGAAATCAAGTTGGCCCGCATGTTGCGCGTTGCCCGAATCACCGGGTGGAGGCGGCACCTTAATCTGCCCGGAAAACCGGATTTCACATTCCCCAAAGAACGAGTTTGCGTGTT
>RKSH01000083.1 GCA_007570945.1 Gammaproteobacteria bacterium
CATATATGATTGGAGCGCCAACGCATACTCTGTCAAAAGATGGATAGATGTTGCTTACGAGAGAAGGGGGCTTCAGCCCGCCCCGGATAACAGCCGGGACCAATTCGGAAGCAACCGTTCCGGCAACTGCTTGGCAGGCTGGAAAGATTGGCGACCGTATTGACGACGCCAAAATCCACCGCATCGTTCGTTTTGACCGGTAGCCGTCGATTATCGATGATGGTCCCTCTGGCGCGATGCGGAAATCAACTGAAGCGGGCGACCGGGTACGATAATTGACGGCGGCGCACATGAGCGCAACCGCATGATAGCGCCGAGACGCGCCGGCTTTTTGCGAAGCACGGACTACAGTCAGCAATGGGCACGCTTGGCGCGCGCGGCGTGTCGAAAGTGCGACGCGGCCGGATTGGCGTGCAAAACGCCGCGCGCCACACCGCCCAACAGCCGCTCATACAACCGCCAGTATTCCATCACTCTCACCTCCGCAGATTCATTGACAAACAGCACACGCGGAAAGAAACGTCCCCGCACCCGAGAAACAACCGCACGACGCGCCCGGCGGCGGGGATAATGATTTCGCAATGCATGGCGGGGAGTATGGCGCGGTGGGGGAAGTGTGGTATAAATCGGAGGCCATGGCCCGCGCCGGTGTGCTATGCTTGCTTTCCCGGCGGGGCCGGGGATAGAGAGATACAAAAATGTCCGAAAAGCATAAAGAAAAACGCTTTCTCGACGCGCTGGAATCCCTGTTCACCGGCGCCGAGGTGGAGGGCGATTCGGGTTTTATCAACCTGATGCGGATGAAGCACGATTATTTTCGTGACATTCGGGAAAAATTGATGGAGAAAATTGACCGGCGCGCCGAGAGGGGTTCTTCGTTTCGCGAAGAGTTGTTCGACAAACTGTATTCCTTCTTTTCACAGTATTTCTGTGAAAGCGGGTCCATTTATTTCCGCCACCTGCCGGCGTTTGCCAGAATATACGAGCGGGTTTACGCCGGCGGCGAGGACGTCGCCCTGGTTTGGAAAACAAAAAATCTTTACTACGTCAAATCCGACACGCTGGTGCGCAGCATGCCGGTGGTGCTGGACCCCGACTACCCGGGGCGGACCAGGCGTTTTTATTTTGACGCATCCAAGGTTGAAAACAAGCGCGGAAATGAGCGCCGGGAGTTTGTTTTTGCCTTTGACAAGGTGGAGCCCGCGCCCGACGGGCAGGGGCCGGTTGTGCGCATGGTTGTTTCTTATTCTGAAAACGGCAACGGGACGGATGCGGACGGCATTGTCAAAGCCGCGCGCAAATCCGAGTCCGGGGCCTATCCCACCGAGGAGCAGTTGGAACGGGCGATACGGATATTTCGCCGCCAAACCGAGGCCGACTTTTTCATTAACAAGGACGCCCGCGCCTTTTTGCGCGAGCAGTTTGACCTGTGGATGTACCAGTTCCTGTTTCAGGGCGAGAGCATTTTTGAGCCGGGCCGCATTAAACAGTTGCAGTCCATCCAACTGACGGCGCATGACATCATTGACTTCATTGCGCAGTTTGAGGACGAGTTGCGCCGCGCCTGGGAAAAGCCCAAGTTTGCGCGCAATGTGAACTATGTGGTGACGCTGGACAAATTGCCGGCCGAACTGCCGGCGAAAATCGCCGCGCACAAAGGCGCATCAGCGCAGATTCGGGAATGGGCCGAACTCGGGCTGGTGGACGGGGATTTCTCAGCGGCGGAGTTGGGCAAGGCCGCCGGCCGCGGCCGCTTTCTGCCGCTGGATACCAGGCACTTCAAGGACTTGGAGTTGGAAATTCTGGACGCCCTCGGCAATTTGGACGAGGCGCTGGACGGCGAGTTGGTGCACAGCGAAAACTGGCAGGCGCTGAACTCCCTGCAGGCCAAATACCGCGGGCGGGTGAAGTGCATCTACATTGACCCGCCCTTTAATCTGGGCGGCAGCGACCAGTTTGACTACCGCACCAACTACAAGGATTCCTGCTGGGCGACCATGCTGGAAAACCGGATTGCCGTGGCGAGAAATTTTCTTGCCGATAACGGCTCTATTTTTGTGCGTTGCGATTACAACGGCAATTGGATTGTGCGTCCCCTGCTGGATTCTATTTTCGGCAAGGATAATTTCAAGAATGAAATTGTTGTGAATCGGACCCAGGAGTTCTTCAAGAGTCCGACTCCGCATCAAAAGAAGTTAATGAATGACATTGACAGTCTGCTTTTGTGCGGAAAAAGCGATGCGGCGCGAATCAATCCCTTGCGGGAAATTCGCACGGACGAGGTTTGGCACGAACCGTTCTTGCCAAGCCGGAATGGGAACGGTGAGGACGGCACCCGGGTAATTGACGGGGAAGAATACCGTGCTCCCAAGGGCCGCATTTGGGGCCTGTCTCAAGAGGTGGTTGACGAGCATCACCAACAAGGCCGAATCAAAATTGAAAAAGGCCGGGTCAAATATTGGCCGCTTTGGAAAAATATCAAGAATAACTGGACTGATATTCCCGGTTATTCCAGCACTATGGAGCAAGCGGTGGGCCAAAAATTCGCCACCGAAAATTCCGAACATTTGCTTTCTCGGGTAATCGATTCTGGCACGTCTGAAGGCGATGTTGTCCTGGATTTTTTCGCCGGGAGCGGCACAACCCAGGCTGCCGCGCAGAAACTCGGTCGCAAGTGGCTGGGCATGGAAATGGGTGAACATTTCCACACGGTGGTTTTGCCGCGCCTTAAAAAAGTGCTTGGCGGCCATGTGTCCGGAAACGGTAAAGCGGATTACAAAGGCGGCGGCGCGTTCAAATACTACTCGCTGGAGCAGTATGAAGAAACACTGAAAAAATCCCACTACAAGGGCGGGCGGCAGATTGAGTTGGACTCCAACAAAACTCCGTTTGAGCAGTATGTCTTCTTTGACGACGACAAGTTGGCGCACGTCGGCAAGGCGGACCAGGACAACGGCGGAAAAATTGAAATCAACCTCAAGAATCTGTATCCGGATGTGGACATCGCCGAGTCGCTGGCCAACATCCTCGGCAAACAAATCCGCGGCCGCACCGCCGACGGCGTCACTTTCGCCGACGGCACGGCCGAAATGACCGAACCGCTGAAAATGAGCGAGGAGGAGAAATTGCACTTCATTTCTTTAATTAAGCCCTATTTGTGGTGGGGCAAATGAAATCGTCCCAAAGCCCGGCGGCGCCGGTCCTCGAATCCATGGTCGGCAGGCAGAATTACTCCGACCTGCCGGAAACCTGGCGGGTGCCGGACATTGAGCGTTTTTCGCAACACAAAAACCTCTACGAATACCAGCAGCGCGCCCTGCGAAATGCGGCGAAGGCGCTGTATGCGTATTACGGACAAGACCGTGACTGGAAAGCCGGCGAGGCGCCGGCCGTCAATCTCGGCCGCAAGGCGGACCTTGCCGGCCGCTATGGCAGGCAAAACAAGTACCCGGACCGGGAATTTTCCATTCCCATGTATGAAACCAACCCCGCCCGCCAGTGGGGGAAGATCAACCCGATTTTCCGCATTCTTTCCGGATTCATCACGCCCGACCGGGATGGCATTCCCTACCGCCATCTTCTGAACCGCATGTGCTTTTGGATGGCCACCGGCAGCGGCAAAACCCTGGTGATGGTGAAGCTCATCGCCTATCTGCGACGGCTGATGGAGCACGGCGAAATTCCCCCCCACAGAATTCTCGTCCTTGCGCCGAGCGATTACCTACTGGAACAAATCCGCAAAACGGTGGGGGAATTTAACTCGGCCGGCGGAATTCAAATTGAGTTGGCGCCGCTGCGCCAGCCGGAAAGCCCGCGCCAGGGGGTGCTCGGCGCCAAAGTCACCGTCCACTATCACCGCAGCGACACCATATCCGATGTGCAAAAAAAGGCGCTGACGGATTACCGCACGTACGAAAACGGCGGCAAGTGGTATGTGCTGCTGGACGAGGCGCACAAGGGCGGCAAGGAGGGTTCAAAGCGGCAGGCGTACTACGCGCTGATGGCGCGGGAGGGTTTTCTGTTTAATTTTTCGGCGACGTTCACCGATGCCGAGGACATCACCACCACGGTCGCCAAATACAACCTGCAGGATTTTGTCACCACGGGGTATGGGAAAAACATCCACCTGAACGAAAGCGAATTTCTCGCCTTTCAAGACCGCAAAGGGGAAATCAGCGGCGTGGAAAAGAGGCAAATCGTCCTGAAATCGCTGCTCACCCTCGCTTTTGTCTCACAGCGCGGCAAGAAAGTGCGCGAGCAATCCGGCCATGGCCGCCTGTACCACCGTCCGCTGATGCTGACTTTGGTGCACTCGGTTAACACCGACATCAATGACAGAAATGATTTATGGGCGTTTTTTCAGACGCTGAGGGAAATCGCGTCCGGGGACATTGACGATGTCCTTTTCCAAGAGAGCAAAAACGCCCTGCTGAAAGACTGGGCCAATGGCCGGATGTTTTTCGACACGGGCGCGGCGGCCGGCGGTCTAGCCGGCATTGGCGATGCGGCGCTCAAGGACATGAAAATCACCGACTTGCGCGAGGAGATTTTTCTAAGCCGCAGAAAAAGCGAATTGCAATTCATCCTCAGCAAGGACGAAAGGGAAATTGCATTTCAGATGAAAAACGCGGACCGGCCTTTTGCGCTGATTCGCATCGGCAAAACCTCAAAATGGCGCAAAGAGCTGCTGGCCGGCTTCGCCGAATCCAAAACCCTGAAGGAGAAGTCGTTCTTTGACGAACTGGCGACCGAGGACAGCTCCATCACCATCCTCATGGGCTCGCGCTCGTTTTTTGAAAGTTGGGATTCCAACCGGCCGAATGTCATCAACTTCATTAACATCGGCCGCATTGACGCGAAAAAATTTGTCATCCAGTCGGTGGGCCGGGGGGTGAGGATTGAGCCGCTGCCCAACCGCCGCCGGCGCATCGACGTTCTGAGGGAGGACCCGAAATTAAGCGAGGAAAAGAAAACAATGCTCCGGAGTTTGGGCGATTTCGCCTCGCCGCTGGAAACACTGTTTCTTTTCGCCACCAACCGCCAGGACGTTTCCAACGTCATGAAAGGTCTGGAGTCGAATAGAAGCGGCCAATTCCGGAAAGTGAAGGGCTTTGTTCAGTCCGAGAGGCCGCAAATCAACGGCGGGACCATGCCCCTGTTCGTTCCGGCGTACCGGGAAGTTGAAAACCATGAAACCCGCCGTCCGCAATTTGAGATGAGCAGGGAAACACAGGGGCGTTTTCGGGCTTATCTTGGGGAGACGTCGAATTCCCTTCTGGTGGTTCGCGACGGGTTGGCGCCCGGGCAAATTAAAAATTTGCGGAATTTGGCCGGCCCGAATGCAAAGGGCGTGAAGATTGTCGAAAAGAAAGATTACGCCAGCCTGGTTTATTTGCAGGAGCGGCTTGGAAGGCATGCGGAATTCACCGTGAAAGACGCAGATGGCGTGCGCGATTTGGATGAGAAGCGCGACATGGTGCATTTTCGTGAAGTCCGCGCCGCGTTCACTCGCGGAGAGATTAAAGATTTTCAGGAGAAAATCAAAAACGTTGCGCGCGGCGGCGGGCTCACCTTGGACGAGAAAAAAGAACTCGCGGGAAAATTTTCGCGCGGAGGCATCTCTGAGGAAGAATACCAGTCACTCATGGGCGGCAAAAGCGCGGATTCGCACCGGGACTTGTTGCAAATCCGGCACATCGCCCGGCATTACTACGTGCCTCTGGTCATCGCCGAGGACAAAAAAGTTGATTTTATTCAACACATTATCAAGCATCCCAGCGAAAAACAGTTCGTGGAAAAACTGCTGGGCTGGCTCGCCCAGGAGCGGCCCCGGTGGGACGCATGGATGTTCAGCAAAATCGACGAATCGCTGGACAAGATTCACATCCCCTACTACGACGGCGGTGTCAATGACTACCGCAGCTTCTACCCCGACTTTGTCTTCTGGATGTGCAAAGGGGACGAATACAAAATCGTTTTCGTTGACCCGAAAACCACGGAGTACACGTCCGGCCTCCGGAAAGCGGACGGCTATGCGAAATTGTTCGCGGGAGACAAGGGAGTTCGCAAATTCAGCCATGGCCCGCGTTGGAAAGTGGCCGTGCATCTGAAATTTTTCAGTTCCCCCGCGGGCGCTCCCGACCAATACGGGAAATTCTGGACCGAGGATATTGCGGAGGTGTTTGCGCCGTAACCATCACCGCCGCCTGCGCCGGCTTATTTCCCCACCATCCCCTCGGCCCGCACATGGCGGTCGAACTCCTCCCCGCTCAACAATCCGAGTTTCACCGCCGCCTCGCGCAGGGTTGAGCCGTCGGCGTGGGCGGTTTTGGCGATTTGGGCGGCTTGGTCGTAGCCGATGACCGGGTTCAGGGCGGTGACCAACATCAGCGAATTGTTCAGGTGTTTTTTTATCACCGCGCGCTCGGGCTTGATGCCGGCGGCGCAGTTGTGGTTGAAGCTGTTGCACGCATCGGCCATCAGGCGCACCGACTCCAGCAGGTTGTGAATCATCATGGGCTTGAACACGTTCAATTCAAAGTGGCCGCTTGCGCCGCCGATGCCGATGGCCACGTCGTTGCCCATCACCTGCGCGGCGGCCATGGTCAGCGCCTCGGACTGGGTGGGGTTGACCTTGCCGGGCATGATGGAGCTGCCGGGTTCGTTGGCCGGGATGGTGATCTCGCCGATGCCGCAGCGCGGGCCGCTGGCCAGCATGCGGATGTCGTTGGCGATTTTCATGGCCGCGGTCGCAAGATGGCGCAACGCGCCGCTGGCGGTGACCACGGCATCGTGGGCGGCGAGGGCCATGAATTTATTCGGCGCGCTGCGAAAGGGCAGGCCGCTTAACTCGGCGATGCGGGCGGCGGCGGCGGCGGCGTAACCGGGGGGCGCGTTCAGGCCGGTGCCCACCGCGGTGCCGCCGAGGGCGAGCTCGTACAAGCCGTCCAGCGCATGGGTGATTTCACCTTCGGCGAAAGCCAGTTGCGCGGCGTAGCCGGAAAACTCCATGCCGAGGGTGAGGGGCGTGGCATCCATCAGGTGGGTGCGGCCGATTTTTACGATGGCGTCAAACTCGCGCGCCCTGCACTCCAACGTGCCGCGCAACCCGCGCACCGCCGGCAGCAGTTCGGCGTTGATTTCCCCGGCCGCGGCGATGTGCATCACCGTCGGAAAACAGTCGTTGGAGGACTGCGACATGTTCACATCGTCGTTGGGATGCACCGGCGCCTTGCCGCCCGGCACGCCGCCGGCCAGTTCAATGGCGCGGTTGGAAATCACCTCGTTGGCGTTCATGTTGGACTGGGTGCCGCTGCCGGTCTGCCACACCACCAGCGGGAAATGTTCGTCCAGTTTGCCGGCGAGCACCTCGTCGCAGGCGCGCACAATTAACTCGCACTTGTCGCCGGCCAGTTTGCCCAGGTCGCGGTTGGCGAGGGCGGCGGCTTTTTTGACCATGCCGAAAGCGCGCACCACCGCCGCCGGAAAACGCTGGCCGCCGATGTTAAAATTTTGCAGCGAGCGCTGCGTTTGCGCGCCCCAGTAGCGGTCCGCCGGCACCTGGATTTCGCCGAGGCTGTCTTTTTCGGTGCGCGTTTTCATGCGGCGGAGTTTACCCCGCCCTCACCGCCGGCGGCGGGGGCCAAAATCGCCGCCATCACCGCCCCGTCCACGTTGCCGCCGCTGAGCACGATTCCGCAGCGCTGATGCATGAACGGGCGCGGCAGTTTGTGCGCCAGCAGCGCCGCCACCGCCAATGCGCCCGACGGTTCCACCACCAGTTTGGCGCGGTGAAACAAAAACCGGACGGCGTGTTTAATTTCCTCCTCGCTGACGCTCAGCATGTCGTCCACAAAGCGGCGGATGACGGCAAAGTTCAATTCGCCCAGGGATGGGGTGCGCGCGCCGTCGGCGATGCTGCGGCAGTCGGGCGCGGTTTGCAAAACGCCGCTGGTAAACGAGCGGACGCCGTCGTCGCCCAGTTGCGGCTCAACGCCGATGACTTTGCACTTCGGGTTTTTGTGCTTGGCGGCGACCGCGCAGCCGCTGAGCAAACCGCCGCCGCCGCAAGGGACGACAATTTCATCCAAGTCGGCGGCGTCATCCAGCAACTCCAGCGCGGCGGTGCCCTGGCCGGCGATGATGTGCGGGTGGTCAAAAGGCGGCACCACGGTGAGGCCGTCCCGCGCGGCAAGTTCGGCGCACACTTGTTCGCGCGCGGCGGCGGATTTGCAGAGAGTGACGCGCGCGCCGTAGCCGCGGCAGGCGTTGACCTTCACCGGTGAGGCGTCCTCGGGCATGACCAGGTGCACCGGCGCGCTGAACATGCCGCCGGCGATGGCCGCCGCCTGGGCGTGGTTGCCGGAAGAGAAAGCGGCAATGCCGCGCCGCCGCGCCGACTCTTCCAGTTGGGCGACGGTGTTGAAGGCGCCGCGAAACTTAAACGCGCCGCCGCGCTGCAGGTTTTCACACTTGAGAAAAACCCGCCGCCCGCCGGCGCGGTCCAGGGCGGCGCAGGTGGCGGTTTGCGTGCGGTGGGCGACGCCGGCCAGGCGCGACTCGGCATCGCGCAGATTGTCAATCAAAGCCGCATCCGATGGCGGGCGCCGGCCGCCGTTCACTCCAGTCCTTCCACAAGAATCATGTCGGTGTCGGCGGCGGCCTGGCGAATGCCCTTGGCGGCGGCGTATTCCTCCGACTCCCACCAGGCCCGCGCTTTTTGCGCGTCGGGAAATTCAATGATGACCATGCGCGCCGCGGCGCGGCCGCCTTCCAGCCTTTGCGCCGCGCCGCCGCGGGCGATATATTTTCCGCCGTAGGGAACCAAGGTCGGCGCCACCAGCGGTTTGTATTTCTCGTATTGCCCGGCGTCGTTGACCGTGACTTCGGCGATGATGTAAGCGCTCATGTTTTTCTCCGGATGGCCTCGGTTGCGCGATACCATACCAAAAAAACGCCATGCTGGAATCCATTGAAACAACCCACGGTGGCGGCGCGCCGGACTGCGCGGTGATTTGGCTGCACGGCCTCGGCGCCGACGGCCATGACTTCGCCGCTGTGGTGCCGCAACTTGCGCTGCCGGAAAATTTGTGCGCGCGTTTTGTTTTTCCCCACGCGCCACCGCGCCCCATAACATTGAACAGCGGCATGGTGATGCGCGGCTGGTTTGACATCACCGCCCTCACCGAGGACGCGGTGGAGGACGAGGAGGGAATGCGCGACTCGGCCGAATTGGTGCGCGCGCTGATTGCCGGGCAAAACGAACAAGGCATCGCCGACGCGCGCATCGTGCTGGCCGGTTTTTCGCAGGGCGGCGCGCTTGCGCTGTACACCGCGCTGCAGCACACCGGGCGGCTGGCCGGCGCGGCGGCGTTGTCGGCGTGGCTGCCGGCGGCGCGTTCCGTTTTGGCCAATGTGCATGAGCAAAACCGCGCGCTGCCGATTTTTTGCGCCCACGGCGCGCACGACCCCATGGTGCCGGCGGTTTTTGCCGAGCGCGGTTGTGCACAATTGCGCGCCGCCGGTTTTGCGGTGCGGCCGCGGCTGTGGCCGGTGGAGCATGGGGTTTGCCTTGATGAGTTGCGCGACCTGGGCGCGTGGCTGGCGCGGGTGTTTTCCTAGGTCGGTTCGCCGTATAACTTGCGGGTGACGAATTCAATGTTTTGTTTCACGCCGTCCAGGTGGGGGTTGTGCCTGAGCGCGTTTTCCAGCGCGGCGAGGGCGGCGGCGTATTGTTCCAGCGCGATGTAAATCAATCCCAGCCCGGACAGCGCGCCGAAGTGGCGCGGCTCCAGTTGCAGGGTTTTTTTGACATCGGCGATGGATCTTTCGTACTCGCCCATCATGTAGTGGACGGTGGCGCGGCGGTTCCAGCCTTCGGCGTAATCCGGCGCGAGGGTGACGACGCGGTTCAGTTGGCGCAGCGCGCCGCCGAACCGTCGCCGCGACATGGCGCGCGCGGCGTCGGCCATGCGGGCGCTCACCTCGGCGTTTGCGTTCTCGGTCCACAGCCGCCAGATGTGCCGCGTCACTTCCCGGGCGCGGGCGCGTTCAAGATTCAACTGCAACTCGGCAAACAGCGCGTCCAGCCGCGGGTCATCCTGCGCCGCCGCCGAGGGTGGGGGCGCCGCGCTGAGGGTGAGGGCGGCGGTGAGGGTGAGGGTGAGGGCGGCGGGGAAAATCTTCACCGCGCAATCACCGCCAGCGCCAGCGCGTGCAATTCTTTGCCGGCGCAGGCCAGCACCGTGTGTTTTTTTTGCACACCGGCGCCGGCCGCCGCCAGCGGCGCGCCGTTCCAGTCGCTGATGCGGCCGCCGGCGCCTTCCACCACCGGCACCAGCGCGGCAAAATCGTGGGGCGCCAGGCCGGCCTCCATCACGATGTCCGCAAAACCGGAAGCGAGCAGCGCGTAACCGTAACAATCGGTGCCGAAACCGGCCTCCGCAACCCGGCCGCGCAATGCATCAAATCGCGGCCGCTCGGCGGCGCTGAACATCTCGGCGGAAGTGCACAGCAACGTTGCATCTTCAAGGGCGGCGGCGGCGAGTGCACGGCACGGTTCACCGTTTCTCAACGTCGGTTCACCAGTCACGCCCACCCAGCGTTCATCCAGGCGCGGCATGTCAACGATTCCGAGCACCGGTGCACCGTCTTGCAGCAGCGCAATGAGAGTTCCGAAGGTGGGCCGGCCGCATATGAAAGCGCGGGTGCCGTCGATGGGGTCAATGCACCAGGTGAGTCCGCCGGCGCCGCCGTTTCCGGAGTCGCCATCGCCAAACTCTTCGCCAACCACGGCGTGCTCGGGAAAAGCATCGGCAATCATGGCGCGCATGGCCTGCTCGGCTTGGCGGTCGGCCCGGGTGACCGGGCTGCGGTCGGCTTTGCGCTCGGCTTTGATGCGGGTTTGCGGCGAGTGAAAAAACGGCAGCACAATTTCGCGCGCGCGGTCGGCGAGGGCGTGGGCCAGGGCCAGGTGCGGCCGGTATTCCTGCGCGGCTCTCATGGCCGCATTATAACCGCGCCTTGAATCGCCGCCGCCGCGCCCCATGTATGAAAAAATGAGAATGGAACGACTGACATCGCGATTGCAAAACGCCCTGGCCGACGCCCAAAGCATGGCCGCCGGGCGCGACCACGCTTTCATTGAGCCGCTGCACCTGATGCTCGCGCTGCTGGACGGTGATGACAGCGGCGTCGCCGCGCTGATGAACCGCGCCGGCGGCGACGGCGGCCGGGTGCGCGCGCAGGTGGAGGAGGCGCTGGCGCGGCTGCCGAGGGTGAGCCAGGACGGCGGCGAGATTCACCTGTCGCGCGACCTGGCCGGGCTGCTCAACCTGTGCGACAAGTTTGCGCAAAAGCGCGGCGACAGTTTCATCGCCAGCGAGATGTTTCTGCTGGCCGCGCTCAAGGACAAGGGTGAACTCGGCCGCATTCTGCGCCGCGCCAACCTGACCGCCGGCGCGGTGGAGCAGGCGATTAATAACGTGCGCGGCGGCGGCGCGGTGGACGACGCCGGCGCCGAGGAGAAGCGCGACGCGCTTAAACGTTACACCGTCGACCTCACCGAGCGCGCGAGCGGCGGCAAACTGGACCCCATCATCGGCCGCGACGACGAAATCCGCCGCACCGTGCAAGTGCTGCAACGGCGCACCAAAAACAACCCGGTGCTCATCGGCGAGCCCGGCGTCGGCAAGACCGCCATCGTGGAGGGCCTGGCCCAGCGCATCGTCAACGGCGAGGTGCCGGAAGGCCTGCGCGGCAAACGCCTGCTGGCGCTGGACCTCGGCGCGCTAATCGCCGGCGCCAAGTTTCGCGGCGAGTTTGAGGAGCGGTTGAAGGCGGTGTTAGCCGACCTGGCGCGCGAGGAGGGGCGGGTGATTTTGTTCATCGACGAATTGCACAACATCGTGGGCGCCGGGCGCGCCGAGGGCGCCATGGACGCCGGCAACATGCTGAAGCCGGCGCTGGCGCGCGGCGAGTTGCACTGCATCGGCGCCACCACGCTGGATGAGTACCGCAAATACCTGGAAAAGGACGGCGCGCTGGAGCGGCGCTTTCAGAAAGTGATGGTGCGCGAGCCGGCGGTGGAGGACGCCATCGCCATCCTGCGCGGCCTGAAGGAAAAGTACGAGGTGCACCACGGCGTCGACATCACCGACCCGGCGATTGTCGCGGCCGGCACGTTGTCCGGCCGCTATATCACCGACCGCCGCCTGCCGGACAAGGCCATCGACCTGGTGGACGAGGCGGCCAGCCGCATCCGCATGGAGATCGACTCGCGCCCGGAGCCCATGGACAAACTGGACCGGCGCATCATTCAATTGAAAATCGAGCGCGAGGCGCTGCGCAAGGAAAAAGACCCGGCCTCGCAAAAACGGCTCGGCGGCATTGAGCGGGAGATCGGCAAACTGGAAAAGGAGTTCGCCGACCTGGATGAAGTGTGGAAGGCGGAAAAGGCCGAGGTGCAGGATGCGCAGCAGGCCAAGGAGGAGTTGGACCGCGCGCGCGAGGAAATGAAAACGGCGCACCGCGCCGGCGACCTGGCGCGCCTGTCGGAGTTGCAGTACGGCGTCATTCCGGCGCTGGAGAAACGCCTCAGCGGCGCGGCGCAGAAAAAAGAAAAGGAAATGAAGCTGCTGCGCAACCGCGTCACCGACGAGGAAATCGCCGAGGTGGTGTCGCACTGGACCGGCATCCCGGTGGCGCGCATGCTGGAGGGCGAAAAGGAAAAGTTGCTGCGCATGGAGCGGGAGCTTCACCGCCGCGTGGTCGGCCAGGACGAGGCGGTGAGCGCGGTGGCCAACGCCATTCGCCGCTCGCGCGCCGGGCTGGCGGATCCGGGGCGGCCGTACGGTTCCTTTTTGTTTCTCGGCCCCACCGGCGTCGGCAAAACCGAACTCAGCAAGGCGCTGGCGGCGTTTGTGTTTGACAGTGAGGACGCGCTAATCCGCGTGGACATGTCGGAGTTCATGGAAAAGCATTCGGTGGCGCGCTTAATCGGCGCGCCGCCGGGCTACGTGGGCTATGAGGAGGGCGGCCACCTCACCGAGGCGGTGCGGCGGCGGCCATATGCCGTCATCCTGCTGGATGAGGTGGAGAAGGCGCACCCGGAAGTGTTCCACATCCTGCTGCAGGTGCTGGACGACGGCCGCCTCACCGACGGCCAGGGGCATACCGTGGATTTCAGGAACACGGTGATCATCATGACCTCCAACCTGGGCTCGGCGGAGATTCAGGAACTGACCGAACAGGGCCGCGCCGGCGAGGTGCGCAAGACGGTGCTCGGCATTGTCGCCGCGCATTTTCGCCCGGAGTTTTTGAACCGGGTGGACGAGTTGGTGGTGTTTCACCCGCTGGCGCGCGGCATGGTGCGCAGCATTGCCGAGATGCAAATCGGCGGGTTGCGGCGGCGCATGCAAGAGCGCGGCCTCGGCCTGCAACTGAACGGCAAGGCGCTGGACAAACTGGCCGACGCCGGCTTTGACCCGGTATACGGCGCGCGGCCGTTGCGGCGGGTGATTCAGAATGAGGTGGAAAACCCGCTGGCGCGCGAGATGCTGGCCGGCCATTTTGCGGCCGGGGACACGGTTAAGGTGGGCGTCAAAAACGGCGCCCTCACCTTCACCGTCGATTAAGAATCCGCCGCAGCCACCCGCGGCGGCGCCATGTTATAGTGCCGCGCCGACCCCCGCCGATTTCGCCGTCCACATGAAAGCCATGATTCTCGCCGCCGGGAAAGGAACCCGGATGCGCCCGCTGAGCCACGCGCTGCCCAAGCCCATGATTCCGCTGCTTGGCAAGCCGGTGATGGAATACCTGGTGGAGCAACTGGCGGCGCACGGCTTCAACCGCATCATGGTCAACGTCAGTTACCTGCCGCAAATCATTGAGCGGTACTTCGGCGACGGCCGGCGCTGGGGGGTGGAGATCGGCTACTCTTTTGAGGGCGTGATTGGCAACGGCGAGGTGGTGTCGGAGCCTGTGGGCTCGGCCGGCGGCCTGAAAAAAGTTCACGACCACAGCGGATTCTTCGACGACACTTTTCTGGTGGTGTGCGGCGACACCATGCTTGAGGGTCTGGACCTCACCGCCGCCGTGCGCAAACACTGGCAGTCCGGCTGCATTGCAAGTCTGGCGGTCTGCGAAGTGCCGCGGGAGCGGGTGTCCGACTACGGCGTGGTGGTGTGCGGCGGCGACGGCCGGGTGTCGTCGTTTCAGGAAAAACCCGCGGCCGGGGAAGCGCGCTCCAACCTGGCCAACACCGGCGTTTACATTTTTGAGCCGCAGGTGCTGGATTTAATTCCGCCCGCGGAATTTTTTGACATCGGCACCGATTTGTTTCCGCTCATCCTGCAAAAAAACCTGCCGCTGAACGCCATCCGCATGCCGTTCACGTGGATGGACATCGGCCACCTGCAGGACTACTGGGCCACCAGCCAGAAGCTCATGCGCGGCGGCGCCATGCCCGGCGTGGAAACCTACCCCAAAGTGTGGACCGGCCTGAACGTCGCGGTGGACTGGCGCAGCGCAAACATCACCGGCCCGGTCTACATCGGCGCCGGCGCGCGCGTGGAGGCCGATTGCACCATCACCGGCCCGGCCTGGATCGGCCACGGCTGCCACCTGCAGTCCGGCGCAAAGCTTCACCGCTGCATCCTGCTGGAATACACCCGCATCAAGTCCGGCGTCTCCTTGCGCGACGCGGTGGTGTTTCAGAAAAACTGCGTGGACAAAAACGGTGAACCGCTAAGCGCGGCGGCGGCGCGGGGGATTGCGGATGCGCGGGAGGCGGCGGACTAAGCGCGGCCGCCGGCCTCACCCCCGCAGCACTCCCCGCGTCAACAGCGCGTTCACCTTGCGCACGTATTCGGCCGGCTCGGCGAGGGCGGCGCCTTCGCTCAGCGCGGCCTGGCTGAACAGCACCTCGGCCCAGTCGGCGAGGTCGGCGTTGTCCACGCCGAGTTGTTTAACCAGGGGGTGGGCCGGGTTGAGTTCCATGATGGGTTTGGAGTCGGGCGGTTGCTGGCCGAGTTGGCCGAGGATGCGCTTCATGTTGCCGCCCACATCATGCTCGCCGGCCACCAGGCAGGCCGGTGAGTCCGTCAGGCGGCTGCTGGCGGTGACGGCCTTCACCTTGCCGCCGAGCAGGTCTTTAAGTTTTGCCAGCACCTCCGGGGCAAGAACGTTGTCCCCGGCCGCGCCCTTGTCGCCGCCACCGGCCAGGTCCACCTCGCCGTGCGCCACCGACTTCAGCGGGCGGTCCTGAAACTTCGGCACATGCGCCACCAGCCACTCGTCCACGGCATCGCTCAGCAGCAGAACCTCAATATTTTTCTTGCGAAAAATTTCCAAATGCGGCGAGCCTTGCGCGGCGGCGTGGGACTGGGCGGTGATGTAGTAAACCGCTTTCTGGTGGAACGGCATGCGCCGGGCGTATTCGGCGAGGGATACTTTTTGTTCCGCGGAATCGCCCGCGGTGGTGGCGAAGCGCGCGAGTTCCAGCAGCAGCGGCGCGTTGTCCGGATCCTCCACCAGCCCTTCCTTCAGCGCCGCGCCGTATTCATTCCACAGCGCCTGGTATTTTTCCGCATCCTTGTCGGCGATGCGTTTTAACTCGGCGAGGATTCTTTTCGCGCACGCCTTGCGCATGGTGTCGATGCCGCGGTCATGCTGCAAAAATTCGCGCGACACATTAAGCGGCAGGTCGGCGGCGTCAACCACGCCGCGCACAAAACGCAGGTAGCGCGGCAGCAGAAGCCGGCTGTCCTCCAGAATGAAGATGCGCCGCACGTACAGTTTCACCCCGCGCCGCTCTTCCGGGTCAAACATGTTAAACCGCGCCGCCGCCGGAATGAAAAACAGCGAGATGTAATCCATCCGGCCCTCCACCCGGTTGTGCACCACCGCCGCCGGCGGTTGCGCGTCCATGCTCAGGGCGGCGTAGAAATTTTCGTATTCCCGCGCGCTGATTTCCCGGCGCGGCCGCGTCCACAGCGCCGCGCCTTTGTTCACCGCCTCCCATTCACCGTCCCCGCCCGGCGCCGGCATTTCAATGGGGATGGAAATGTGGTCGGAGTAGCGGGCGATGATGTCGCGCAGGCGTCCGCCGTTCAGAAACTCTTTCTCCTCGCGCCGCAGGTGAAGTACCACCTCGGTGCCGTGCCGTTCGCGCCGCGCGTTTTCCATGGTGTAACCCTCGCCGTCGGAGCTCCACTTCACCGCCTCGGCCTTGCCGCCGGCGCGGCGCGTCCACAGTTCCACTTTCTCCGCCACCATGAACGCCGAATAAAAGCCGACGCCGAACTGGCCGATGAGGCTCAGGTCGTCGCCCTTTTTCGCCTGCGCCGCCTCCACAAATCTTTTGGTGCCGGAGCGCGCGATGGTGCCGATGTTTTCCATCACCTCGCCGCGGCTCATGCCGATGCCGTTGTCGCTGACGCTGATGGTGCGCTGTTTTTCGTCGTGGCGGATGCGGATCAACGGCTCGCCCGCCTCGGATTTCAGCGCGCCGTCGGTGAGGGCGGCAAAGCGCAGCTTGTCGCAGGCGTCCGAGGCGTTGGAAATTAACTCGCGCAGAAAAACCTCCTTGTGCGTGTAGAGCGAGTGAATCATCAACTTCAGAAGCTGCCGCACCTCGGTCTCAAACTGGAAATTCTGCGCGCCGTTTTTTGCCGCGGTTTTTTTGCCGCCGGCCTTGGTTTTGTTTTGGGTTTTGTTTCGCGTTTGACTCATGGCGCGCCCCCGAAAGCGGCGGCATTGTATACCGGCGCGCGGTTCACCGCAAAGCCCGGTAAAACCGGCGCAGCACCGCGGCCGCCGCCGGCGCATTATCCAGGTGCACGTGGTGCCCGCCGTCCAGCCGCACGGTGTGCAAGTTTGCAATCAACCGCCGCCGCCGCAGGACCATCGGCGGCAGCACGGTGGAGCGGCGCGCAAGAATCAGCAGCGCCGGGCATGAAATTTGCCCGAGAAAACTCCGCACCTGCGACTCGGCAAGGTAAACCGCCGAGGGAAGCAGCAGGCGTTTGTCGGTGCGCCAGCAGAAACCGCCGCCGCGGCCTTTCAGGTTGCGGCGCACCAGCAGGTCGGCCGAAGCGCGCTCCATGCCGCCCGCCGCCAGCCGCGCCCGCACGGCGTCCTCCACCGCCGCATAACAGCGCGGCGGTTTTTGCCGCCCGGCCCCGGCGGCCGCCCGGCGGCGGACGGCATCGGCGAGTTGTGCGGCGATGTCGGCATTCGGCGCGGCGGTGAACGGCCCCAGGCCCTCCACCAGCGCCAGGCTGCGCACGCGCCCGGGCGCCGCCGCCGCCGCGATGGCGCACACGCCGGCGCCCAGGGAGTGGCCGAGCAGGTGAAATTTTCCCCAGCCCAGCGCATCAGCCGCGGCCAGCACATCGCCGATGTAGTCGATGAAATGGTAGTGCGCGCCGCGCGCCCGGTGCGCCGAGCGCCCGTGGCCGGGCAAATCCACCGCCACCACATGCGAGTCGAGAAGCGGCCCGGCGCCGGCAAAACTCGCCGCGTTGTCCATCCAACCGTGCACCGCAAGCACTTTGCGCGGGGAGCTTTCGCCCCACTGCAATGCCGCCAGCCGCGGCGCGGGCGCGCGCAGGATTAAATTTTTCGCCATGGGGAAATTAAAAGATGCTCAGTTGTTCTTCCGTGACCTGCTCAAAGCCGGTGCCGAGGAAATGCAGGATGCCGTCCGCCGCCGGCTTCAGTTGTTTTTCCCTGTAATGCGCGTAGTCCGGCTTAATGGCGCGCCCGTCTACCGGCTCGGGACCGGCGGCGGTCATCACATAGCGCACCGTTCCGCCGGGATTTTTCATTTTGCGCGCGGCCTGCACATGGGGCGGAACGTTTTTGTGGTACTGCGCAAGCGGCCGGCGCAGGCGTTTGACATACACCAGCTGCCCATCCAGTTCACCGCGGGCCAGCCGCGCGCAGGTTTCTTTAATGTAGCCGGCGAACGGTTCATCGGCGAACACGCGCCGCAGCAGTTCTTTCTGAAATGCGCGCGCCAGCGGCGTCCAGTCGGTGCGCACCGACTCCAAGCCTTTGATGACCAGTTCGGCTTCGCCAGCGGCGCCGCGCACGGTGCCGGCGTAGCGTTTTTTGCTGCCCTTGGCCGCGCCGCGCACCGCGGGCATGAGAAATTTTTCAAACAGTGACTCCTGTTCAACTTCAAGGTGGCTGGCGATGCCGTATTCACTGTGCAACGTGTCACGCCAGTACTCGTTAAGCGCCGCCGCCAGTTCACCGCCGGCCCGTGCGGCGGCGCCGGCCTCAAGTTGCGGGTCCAGCAGAACAAAAAGCGAGTCGGTGTCGCCGTACAGCACCGTCAACCCGCGCCCCTCGATGAAATCCCGGCTGCGGCCGATAATCTCGTGGCCGCGGCGGGTGATGCTGGAGGCCAGTTGCGGCGAAAAAAACCGGCAGCCCGAGGAACCGAGCACGCCGTAAAAAGAGTTCATGATAATTTTAACCGCATGCGCCAGCGCGCGGTTGTCCTCCGCTTTCGCCCGCTCGCGCTCCTCCCACAGTTCGGCGATTAACTGCGGCAGAATATTAACCTCCCTGGAAAACCGCGCGCCGAGATGGCCGGGGATAAACGCATCATCACCGTCGCCGTGACCCTGACCGTCCTGCATGGCGCCCAACATACCACACGCCGCCGGCGCCGCCAGCCCCTTTGTTATACTGCGCGCGATGCCGGCAAAAACAAAAACCGTCACCGCCGCCGGCCGCGCCATGTGGGGCGGGCGTTTCAGCGGCGCGGCCGATGATGCCGCCGCGGCCTTCACCGCATCGCTTAACTTTGACCGCGCGCTGGCCGCACATGACATTCGCGGCTCGGTGGCGCATGCCAAAACGCTGGCCGCGGCCGGCGCGCTCAGCGATGAGGAGTGCGCGCGAATCGTGGACGGCCTGTCCGCCATCGCGGGTGAAATTCGTGACGGCACGTTCGCCTGGTCGCCGGCGCTGGAGGACGTGCACATGAACATTGAGGCGCGCCTCACCGCGCTGATTGGCGAGACCGGGAAGAAGTTGCACACCGCGCGCTCGCGCAACGACCAGGTGGTGACGGCGATGCGGCTTTACCTGCGCGACGCCTGCGACTCCATCGCCGCGCAACTGTGCGCGGCGCGCCGCCGGCTGGCCGCCATGGCCGGGCGCGAGGCCGCCACGGTGATGCCCGGCCTCACCCACACCCAAAACGCGCAACCGGTGACATTCGGCCACCACCTGCTGGCTTGGGCCGAGATGCTGGAACGCGACTTCCTGCGTATCGCCGACTGCCGCCGGCGAATCAACGTGTCGCCCCTCGGCGCCGCCGCGCTGGCCGGCACCACCTGGCCGGTGGACCGTGAACTCAGCGCGCGGCTGATGAATTTTGATTCAGCGGCGCGCAACTCCATGGACGCGGTTTCCGACCGTGACTTCGTGATTGAATTCAACGCCACTGCCGCGCTGCTGATGGTGCACCTGTCGCGCATGGCCGAGGAGTTGGTGCTGTGGTCATCGGAGCGCTGGCGGTTCATCACCGTCGGCGATGCGTTCTGCACCGGCTCCAGCATCATGCCGCAGAAAAAAAACCCCGACGTCGCCGAGTTGGTGCGCGGCAAGAGCGCGCGCGTGGCCGGCAACCTGGCCGCGGCGCTGGTGCTGATGAAGGCGCAGCCGCTGGCCTACAACCGCGACAATCAGGAGGACAAGGAGCTGCTGTTTGACAGCGTGAACACGGTCGCCGCGTGTCTTGAAGTGTTCACCGCGATGATGGATGCGGTGGCGGTGAACCGCGATGCGATGCGCGCCGCCGCCGCCGAGGGTTTCGCCACCGCCACCGACCTCGCCGACTACCTGGCGCGCAAGGGCGTGCCGTTCCGCGACGCGCACCATGTCACCGGCAAAATCGTCGCCCGCTGCGCCGCGGAAAACCTTGGCCTGGCCGAGTTGCCGCTGGCGGTGATGCGCGAATTCAGCGATGCGATTGAGTCCGACGTGTTTGATTGCCTCAGCGTGGACGGTTCGGTGCGCGCGCGCAACCACAGCGGCGGCACCGCGCCGGATGCGGTGCGCGCCGCCGCCGCGGCCATGGAAAAACGCATCGCGGCGCAGGAAAAAGAATGCTGAGCCGCATTGGCGGCGCGCTCCGCTGTGTGCCGGTTTTGTTGTGGTTGGCCGCGGCCGTCACCCTCACCGCCGGCGGTTGCGGGCAAAAAGGGCCGCTGGTGCCGCCCGGCATCGCGGTTGCGGCGGCGGAAAAATCATGAACGCCTTCACCGAAAAAAACGGCGAACTCCACGCTGAACAAGTGCCGTTGCGCGAAATCGCGCGGCGCCACGGCACGCCGTGTTTTGTCTACGCGCGCGCCGCATTGGAGGGCGCATGGCGCGAACTGGACCGCGCTTTCGGCGACACGCCGCACCTGGTCTGTTACGCGGTGAAGGCCAACTCCAACCTCGGCGTGCTGGATATTCTTGCGCGCTGCGGCGCCGGCTTTGACATTGTTTCCGGCGGCGAGTTGGCGCGCGTGCTGGCGGTGGACGCCGCCGCCGCCGCGCGCACAATCTTCTCCGGCGTCGGCAAGAGCGCGGGGGAGATGCGCGCCGCGCTGGAGGCCGGCGTGCTGTCCATCAACGTGGAGTCGGCGCAGGAATTGGAGCGGCTGCAACAGGTGGCGGCGGACATGAACATGACGGCGCCGGTGGCTCTGCGCATCAATCCCGACGTGGACGTGCGCACCCATCCGTACATCGCCACCGGCCTGAACCGAAACAAATTCGGCATCGCGGCCGCGGAGGCGCACGAAGTGTACCGGCGCGCGGCGGCCAGGCCCAACCTGCGCGTCACCGGCGTCGCCTGCCACATCGGCTCGCAACTGCTGGAACTGGCGCCGTTCACCGCTTCGGTGGAGCGGGTGCTGCAACTCGCGCGGCAGTTGCAGGACGACGGCGCGGTTTTGGAACATCTGGACCTCGGCGGCGGCCTCGGCGTGCGCTACCGTGACGAGACGCCGCCGGCGCCGGCCGAATACGTCGCCGCGCTGCTCGGCGCGCTGCGCAAACAGCGGATGAGAATGAAGGTGCTGATTGAACCGGGCCGCGTGGTGGCCGCGGCGGCCGGCGTACTGCTGACGCGGGTGGAGTACCTGAAGCGCAACGGCGCCAAACACTTCGCCGTGGTGGACGCGGCGATGAATGACCTGCTGCGGCCGGCGCTGTACGGCGCGTGGCAGGAGATCCGGCCGGTGAAGACGGCGGGTGAGGCGCCGGAGTACACGTGTGACGTGGTGGGGCCGGTGTGCGAGTCGGCGGACTTCCTCGGCGCCGGCCGCACCCTGCGCGCGGCGCCGGGCGAGCTGCTGGCGGTGATGTCATGCGGCGCCTACGCGGCGGTGATGAGTTCCAACTACAACACGCGACCGCGCGCGGCCGAGGTGGTGGTGGACGGCGCGCGGCATTTTCTCACCCGGCGGCGCGAGACCGTGGACTCGCTGTTCGCCGGCGAAACCGTTCTGCCGCACTGAGCATGGCGCGGCGCAAACCACCACCGGCGGCTTTGAGGCGGCCGCACACCCACCGCCTGCACGGCGACGCGCGCGAGGATCCGTGGTTCTGGCTTAGGAACGCCGATGACCCGGCGGTGGTGGAATACCTCAAGGAGGAAAATCGCCACACCGAGGCGCAAACGGCGCACACAAAAAAATTGCGCGAGCAGTTGTACCGCGAAATGCTGTCGCACATCGCCGAGGACGACAGCAGCGCGCCGTATCCGAGGGGCGGTTTTTTGTATTACACGCGCACCGAAAAAGGCCGCCCTCACCGCATCCATTGCCGGCGGCGCGATGCGGCCGGCGCGGGCGAGGAAATTCTGCTGGATGTCAACGCGCTGGCCGCGGGAAAAAAATTCTGCGAGGTGGGCGTGGTGGAGGTGAGCCCCGACCACCGGGTGCTGGCCTGGTCGGCGGATTACCGCGGCGATGAATTGTACGAGTTGCACTTCACCGACCTCGCCACCGGCCGCGGCCTCGGCGACAGCGTTCCCGGCACCTGCGACTCGGCGGCCTTTGCCGGCGACGGCCGAACGGTGTTCTACACCGTGCCGGACCGCACCCACCGCCCTTACCGGCTCTACCGCCGCGATGCCGGCGGCCGGCGCGGCGACGCGGAACTGGTGTATGAGGAAAGCGACCCGGCTTTCTATCTTTCGGTCTCGCGCAGCGCAAGCGGCACGTTTGTTTTTGTCGACCTGCACAGCAAGAACACGTCCGAGGTGCTGGCCATCGCCGCCGACCGGCCGGGCAGCGCGCCGCGGGCGATTTTGCGGCGCGAGGCCGGGGTGGAATACCACGCCGAGCATCGCGGCGATTTTTTCTACCTGCTGAGCAACAAAAACGCGCGCAACTTTCAGCTGCTCAAGCTGCCCATCGCCGGCGGCGCGCCGGCAACCGTCATTCCCCACCGCGACGATGTCACACTGGAGGATTTTTTCCCTTTCGCATCGCGCCTTGCGGTGCTGGAACGGCACAACGGCCTGCCGCGGGTTTTTCTTTGCAATTATGAGGGTGAGGGTTTTCACCCTGCTTTTGACGGGGAGGTGTACGACCTCAGCGCCGAGCACAACGAGGAATTCAACAGCCGGGATTTCCGCCTGCGCTTCACCTCGCCGGTGACGCCGCACACCGTGCTGCAGTGCGCCATGGACAGCGGCAAAAAGACCGTGCTCAAGCGCACCCCGGTGCCCGGCGGCTTTCGCCCCGAGGACCACCGCGCGCGGCGCGAGTTTGCCACGGCCAAAGACGGCGCGCGCATTCCCATCACGCTGGTGCACCGCGCGGACCTTGCGCGCGGCGCGCCGTTGCCGCTGCTCCTCGCCGGCTACGGCGCCTATGGTTTGAACTATCCGCCGCACTTTCGCGCCGCGCTGTTGCCGCTGCTGCGGCGCGGCCTGGTGTTTGCCATCGCCCATGTGCGCGGCGGCGGCGAGATGGGGCGGCGCTGGTATGACGAGGGCAAGTTGCTGCGCAAGCGCAACACCTTCACCGACTTCATCGCCTGCGCCGAGCATTTGATTGAAAAAAAGTGGACCGCGCCGGCGCAACTGGCCATCAGCGGCGGCAGCGCCGGCGGCTTGCTCATCGGCGCGGTGCTCAACATGCGCCCGCAATTGTTCCGCGCCGCGGTGGCCAATGTTCCGTTTGTGGACGTGCTCAGCACGATTGTGGATGACTCGCTGCCGCTGTCGGCCACCGAGCGCGACGAATGGGGCGACCCGCGCGAGAAGAAATTCTACGACTATATTAAATCCTACTCGCCCTACGACAACACCGCCCCTGCCGCGCGCCCGGATATTTTAATCACCGCCGGTTTGAACGACCCGCGCGTCGCCTACTGGGAGCCGGCCAAGTGGGCCAACCGCCTGCGCGAAACCGAGACCGGCGGCGGCGAGGTGCTGCTCAAAACCACCCTCCACGCCGGCCACGGCGGCGCCTCCGGCCGCTACGCCCACCTGCGCGAAACCGCTTTTGAGTACGCTTTCATCGCCGACAAATTAAATCTGGTGGCCAGGGACGGAATCGAACCGCCGACACGGGGATTTTCAGTCCCCTGCTCTACCGACTGAGCTACCTGGCCCGCCGGGCGCGGATTTTACACCAGTCGGCGGTGAGGGTGAGGGTGAAGATGCCGAATTAGGCCGAGGCCTCCAACGCTTGCTCGATGTCTTCGATGATGTCGTCGACATTCTCGATGCCGATGGACAAGCGCACCAAGTCGGGGGTGACGCCCGAGTCCGCCAACTCATCTTCGGACAGTTGCCGATGCGTGGTGGTGGCCGGATGGCAGGCCAGGGATTTGGCGTCGCCGATGTTCACCAAGCGGGTGATGAGTTGCAGCGCGTCGATGAACTTCTGCCCG
>RKSH01000019.1 GCA_007570945.1 Gammaproteobacteria bacterium
GCTGGCTGGACAAAAGGAAAAAGAAGCGCGCCCGGCAGGCGCCGCAGTAAAACCCCGCACCCGCCGCCCGCCGCACAATGAAAAGCGGCGGCGGCGGGGGCCTTAGGCGGCCTCCTCGGCCTCCTCCTCCGGCGCGGCTTGCGGGGGCTGCAGGAAGTCGGCCTGCTCGGTTTCGTGGCGGCGTCTTCTTTCCTGATGGTGGGCCAGGCCGGTGCCGGCGGGGATGAGGCGGCCGACAATCACGTTTTCCTTCAGGCCGCGCAGGTGGTCCACCTTGCTGGTGACCGCGGCGTCGGTTAAGACGCGGGTGGTTTCCTGAAAGGAGGCGGCGGAGATGAAGGACTCGGTGGTTAAACTGGCCTTGGTGATGCCGAGCACCATAGGCGCCGACTGGACCTGGGCCTTGCCGCGCGACTGCAACTCCTCGTTGATTTCGCGCAGGCGGGAACGCTCCACCTGCTCGCCCACCAGCAAATCCTCGCAGTCGCCGGCGTCGGTGACGCGCACCTTGCGCAGCATCTGGCGGATAATCACCTCAATGTGCTTGTCGTTGATTTTCACGCCCTGCAGGCGGTAGACCTCCTGCACCTCGCTGACGATGTGGTCGCAGAAATCCTCCACGCCGCGCAACTCCAAAATGTCGGCGGCGGCCATCTGGCCGTCGGAAATCACCTCGCCGCGCTGCACCGCCTCGCCCTCGTGGACGTTAATCTGGCGGTCCTTGGCAATCATCATGGCGCGCTCCTCGCCGTCCTCGCCGATGATGGTGACGCGCATCTTGCCCTTGGTTTCGCGGCCGAAAGTGACGTTGCCGTCGGCCCAGGCCAGCACCGCCTGGTCCTTGGGCTTGCGCGCCTCGAACAACTCGGCCACCCGCGGCAGGCCGCCGGCGATGTCGCGGGTCTTGGACGATTCGCGCGGAATGCGCGCCAGTACGTCGCCGGTGCGCACGCCGTCGCCGTCGTCCACCATGATGATGGCGCCGGCGTGGAGGTAATGGCGCACCGGCACCTCGGTGCCGGGGATGCACACATCATTGCCCTCGCCGTCCACCAGGGAAATCATGGGGCGCTTGGCGCGGGCCTCGCGGCGGCGCTGCTTGGGGTCGATGACCACCAGGCTTTGAATGCCGCTTTGGGGGTCGGTCTCGCGGTTGAAGGTGACGCCCTCGGTCAACTCGCCCCAGCGCACCAGGCCGTCGGCGTCGGTGATGATGGGGTTGGTGTGCGGGTCCCACTCGGCGGCGACCAGGCCGGGCCGCACCTCGGCGCCGTCCTCCACGCGCAACACCGCGCCGTACGGCAGGCGGTGGTGCTCGCGCTCGTTGTGGTCGGCGTCGCTGACAATGAGGGCGGCGTTGCGCGACACCAGAACGCGCTGGCCGGCGGAGTTCTGCACCGTCTTGACGCCGTCCAGGCGGGCGGTGCCGACGGTTTTAATCTCCACCTGGCTGACCTCGCCGGCGACCGCGGCGCCGCCGATGTGGAAGATGCGCATGGTCAACTGGGTGCCGGGTTCGCCGATGCTCTGGGCGGCGACCACGCCCACCGCCTCGCCCTGGTTGACCAGGTGGCCGCGGCCCAGGTCGCGGCCGTAGCACATGGAGCAAATGCCGTAGCGCGCCTCGCAATACACCGGCGAGCGCACCGCCACCTCGTTGACGTTGTGGCGCTCAAACTCGCTGACGTGCTCCTCCTCAATCATGTCGCCGGCCTGCAGCAGGACGGTCTGGTCCGAGGGGCTGCGCACATCGGCGGTGAGCACGCGGCCGAGGATGCGGTCGCGCAGCGGCACCACCACCTCGCCGCCCTGGATGAGCGCGCGCCGCACGGCGCCGCGGGCGCTGCCGCAGTCGCGCTCGTTCACCACCACGTCCTGGCACACGTCCACCAGCCGCCGCGTCAGGTAGCCGGAGTTGGCGGTCTTGAGCGCGGTGTCGGTGAGGCCCTTGCGGCCGCCGCTGGTGGAGATGAAATACTGCAGCACGTTCAGCCCCTCGCGGAAATTGGCGGTGATGGGGGTTTCGATGATGCTGCCGTCGGGCTTGGCCATCAGGCCGCGCATGCCGGCCAACTGGCGGATTTGGGCGTGGCTGCCGCGCGCGCCGGAGTCGGCCATCATGTAGATGGAGTTGAAGGACTCCTCGGTGGCCGGGTTGCCCCGGGCGTCGGTGACGGTGTCGGTGCCCAACTGCTGCATCATGGCCTTGCCCACCTTTTCGCTGGTGCTGGTCCAGATGTCGATGACCTTGTTGTAGCGCTCGCCGTCGGTGACCAGGCCGGAGGCGTGCTGTTGCTGGATGTCGTGCACCTCGGCGCGGGCCTCCTCTAAAATGCCGTCCTTGTCGCCGGGAATGAGCATGTCGTCCACGCCGATGCTGAGGCCGGACTTGGTGGCGAAGAAGAAGCCGGTGTACATCATGTGGTCGGCGAACAGGACGGTGGTTTTCATGCCCTCTTCCACGCCCTCCTTCATGCCCAGGCGGTAGCACTGGTTAATCACGCCGGAGATGGACTTCTTGTTCATGATGCGGTTCATGGCCGCAAAGGGCAGCGGCATGCCGCAAAAGCGCATGCCCTCGCTGAGCGGTTTTTGTTCTTTTTCAATCGCCGAGCGCACCCGGTCCCACAGGATGGCGCGGCCGACGGTGGTGTCGTGGATGCGGCTGGCGGCGGGGCTCAACTCGCCGCCGGCGCCGGGCAGCGGGCCCTCCGAAACCCTCACCTTCACCCTGGCATTGAGCGAGGCCTCGCCCACCCTCCACGCGCGGTGCGCCTCCTCCACGCTGGCGAAGAAGCGGCCCTCACCCTTGGCGTTGACCTTTTCGCGGGTCAGGTAGTAGAGGCCGAGGACGATGTCCTGCGAGGGGACGATAATCGGCTCGCCGTTGGCCGGCGACAGGATGTTGTTGGTGGACATCATCAGCGAGCGCGCCTCCAGTTGCGCCTCAATGGACAGCGGAATGTGCACCGCCATCTGGTCGCCGTCAAAGTCGGCGTTGTACGGCGTGCACACCAGCGGGTGCAGTTGGATGGCCTTGCCCTCAATCAGCACCGGCTCGAAGGCCTGGATGCCGAGGCGGTGCAGGGTGGGCGCGCGGTTCAGCAGCACCGGGTGCTCGTGGATGACCTCCTCCAGAATCTTCCACACCTCCACGCCCTCCTGCTCCACCATTTTCTTCGCCTGCTTCAGCGTCGGCGCCAGGCCGCGGCCCACCAGTTTGCTGAAGATGAACGGTTTGAACAGTTCCAGCGCCATCTGCTTGGGCAGGCCGCACTCGTGCAGGCGCAGGGTGGGGCCCACCACAATCACCGAGCGGCCGGAATAGTCCACCCGCTTGCCGAGGAGGTTTTGGCGGAACCGCCCCTGCTTGCCCTTAATCATGTCGGCCAGGGATTTCAACTGGCGCTTGTTGGCGCCGGTGACGGCGCGGCCGCGGCGGCCGTTGTCCAGCAGCGCGTCCACCGACTCCTGCAGCATGCGCTTTTCGTTGCGCACGATAATCTCCGGGGCGTTCAACTCCAGCAGGCGGCGCAGGCGGTTGTTGCGGTTAATCACCCGGCGGTACAGGTCGTTCAGGTCGCTGGTGGCGAAGCGGCCGCCGTCCAGCGGCACCAGCGGGCGCAGGTCGGGGGGCAGCACCGGCAGCACATCCATAATCATCCACTCCGGCTTGTGGCGCGCGCGCTGCAAGGCGCCGGGGCGGCGGCTTTTGGGGTCGTTGTCAAAGGACTCCAGCAACTTCAGCCGCTTGGTGATTTTCTTAATCTTGGTCTCGGAGTTGGTGCCGGCCAGTTCCTCGCGCAGGCGGATGCACTCGCCGGGCACGTCGATGGCGCGGATTAACTCGCGCACCGCCTCGGCGCCCATGCTGACCTCAAACTCGTCGCCGTAGGCCTCCATGGCCTCGTGGTACTGGTCCTCGCGCAGCACCTGGCCCTGCTCCATGTCGGTCATGCCGGGCTGAGTGACGACAAACGCGTCAAAGTAGAGGATGCTTTCAATCTCGCGCACCGTCTTGTCCAGCAGCAGGCCGAGGCGCGACGGCAAGGACTTCAGAAACCAGATGTGCGACACCGGGCTGACCAGTTCAATGTGGCCCATGCGCTCGCGCCGCACCTTGGACTGGGTGACCTCCACGCCGCACTTCTCGCACACCACGCCGCGGTGCTTCAAGCGCTTGTATTTGCCGCACAGGCATTCGTAGTCGGTGGTGGGGCCGAACAACTTGGCGCAGAACAGGCCGTCGCGTTCGGGCTTGAAGGTGCGGTAGTTGATGGTCTCCGGCTTCTTGACCTCGCCGTACGACCACGAGCGGATGGCCTCCGGCGAGGCGATGCTGATGCGGATGAGGTCGAAGTCGTTGGCGCGCTCGGCCGGCTGCTGGCTGAACAAACTGCTGAACAGGTCTTTCATGGTTTCCCCGCTGAGGTGGTGACGGTGGTTTATCGGGCGTCGCCGGTCTTCATCTCCACGTTCATGCCGAGGGAGCGGATCTCCTTGGTCAGGACGTGGAACGACTCCGGCATGTCGGCCTCCAACTGGTGGTTGCCGTGGACAATGCTTTCGTAGATGCGCGAGCGCCCCTGCACATCGTCGGACTTGACGGTGAGCATCTCTTGCAGGGTGTAGGCGGCGCCGTAGGCCTCCAGCGCCCACACCTCCATCTCGCCGAAGCGCTGGCCGCCGAAGTGCGCCTTGCCGCCCAGGGGCTGCTGGGTAATCAGACTGTAGGGGCCGGTGGAGCGGGCGTGCATCTTGTCGGCCACCAGGTGGTTCAACTTGAGCATGTACATGTAGCCGACGGTGATGGGGCGGTCGAACTTCTCGCCGCTGCGGCCGTCGTACAACTCGGCTTGCCCGGACTCGGGCAGGCCGGCCAGGCGCAGCAACCGCTTGATTTCCGTCTCGCTGGCGCCGTCAAACACCGGCGTGGCCATGGGGATGCCGCGCCGCAGGTTGTGGGCCAGTTCCATCACCTCCTCGTTCAGCAGCGACTTGATGCCCTCCTCCTTGCCGCTGAGGTTGTAGATTTTCTGCAGGAACTCGCGCACCGCGGCCGGTTTTTCCCGCCGCTTCAGCATGCGGTCCACCTCGGCGCCCAGTTCGCGCGCGGCCCAGCCGAGGTGCGCCTCCAGCACCTGGCCCACGTTCATGCGCGACGGCACGCCCAGCGGGTTGAGGATGAGGTCGATGGTGGTGCCGTCGGCCAGGCGCGGCATGTCCTCCACCGGCACAATGCGCGAAATCACGCCCTTGTTGCCGTGGCGGCCGGCCATCTTGTCGCCGGGCTGCAGGCGGCGGCGGACGGCGACGAACACCTTGACCTTCTTCTGCACGCCGGGCATTAGGTCGTCGCCTTCCTCCACCTTCTTTTTCTTTTCCTTGAACTCCTGTTCAAAGTCCTTGCGCTTGCCCTCCATGTTCGCATACAACTGCTCCACGCCGCGGTTGGCGTCCTCGTTGCGCAGGCGGATGGAGGGCCACTCCTTAAGCGGCAAATCCTCCAGATACTTCTGTGTCACCTTGGCGCCGGCCTTGAGCCCGCCGGGGCCGCCCTCGGCGACGCGGCCCACCAGGATTTTTCTCAGCCGGTCCTGGGTGTCGTCGCGGATGATGCGCTGTTTGTCCTCCAGGTCCTTTTGCACCCGCTTCAACTCCAGCGCGTTTTCCTCGGCCATGCGCTGCAGCCACCGCTGGCGGTCGGGGTCGCGGTCCTCGCCGTCCTCCTGGCCTAGGCTTTTGTGGGTGAACAGTTGCACGCCGATGACCGTGCCGGACATGCCCGGCGGCAGGCGCAGCGAGGTGTCCTTCACATCGGACGCCTTTTCGCCGAAGATGGCGCGCAGCAGCTTCTCCTCCGGCGTCAACTGGGTCTCGCCCTTGGGCGTGACGCGGCCCACCAGCACATCGCCGGTGTGCACCTCGGCGCCCTCAAAGACAATGCCGGACTCGTCCAGTTTGGCCAGCACGCCCTCGCCCACATTGGGAATGTCGCGGGTGATTTGCTCGGCGCCGAGTTTGGTTTCGCGCGCCACGCACTCCAACTCCTCAATGTGGATGGAGTTGTACACGTCGTCCTGCACCAGGCGCTCGGAGACCACGATGGAATCCTCAAAGTTGTAGCCGTTCCACGGCATGAACGCCACCAGCACATTGCGCCCCAGCGCCAACTCGCCCAGGTCGGTGGCCGGGCCGTCGGCCAGCACCGCGCCCTTGTGGATGGCCTCGCCGACTTTCACCAGCGGGCGCTGGTTCATGTTGGTGTTCTGGTTGGAGCGCATGTATTTGGTCAGGCCGTAGATGTCCACGCCGTCGCTGCCGGGGGTGATTTCGTCGTCGTTGACGCGCACCACGATGCGCCCGGAGTCCACCAAGTCCACCACGCCGCCGCGCCGCGCCACCACCGTCACCCCGGAGTCCGCCGCCACCGCGCGCTCCAGGCCGGTGCCCACCAGCGGTTTCTCGCTTTCAACCAGCGGCACCGCCTGGCGCTGCATGTTGGAGCCCATCAGCGCGCGGTTGGCGTCGTCGTGCTCCAGAAACGGAATCAGCGCGGCCGCCACCGACACGATTTGCGACGGCGCCACGTCAATGAACTCAATTTGCTCCGGCGCCGCCACCGTGAACTCGTTGCGGTGGCGGCAGCCGACCAACTCCTCGGTCAGGCGGCGGCCCTCGTCCAGGGCCGAGTTGGCATGGGCGATGACATGCTTGCCCTCCTCGATGGCCGACAGGTAGCGGATTTCGTCCTGCACCACGCCATTGGCCACGCACTGGTAGGGCGTCTCAAGGAAGCCGTAGTCGTTGGTGCGCGCGTAGACCGACAGCGAGCAGATTAGGCCGATGTTCGGCCCTTCCGGCGTCTCCACCGGGCACACCCGGCCGTAGTGGGTGGGGTGCACATCGCGCACCTCAAAACCGGCGCGCTCGCGGGTCAGGCCGCCGGGGCCCAGGGCCGAGATGCGGCGTTTGTGGGTGATTTCCGCCAGCGGGTTGGTTTGGTCCATGAACTGCGACAGTTGGCTGGAGCCGAAAAACTCCTTCACCACCGCCTCCACCGGCTTGGAGTTCACCAAATCCTCGGGCCTGAGTTTCTCGGACTCGGCCACCGACAGGCGGTCGCGCACCGCGCGCTCCACGCGCAACAGGCCGATGCGGAATTGGTTTTCCACCAACTCGCCCACCGACCTCACCCGGCGGTTGCCGAGGTTGTCGATGTCGTCCACCTCGCCCTGGCCGTTCTTCAGGCCGATGAGAATTTTCATCACGTCCACGATGTCCTGCTTGCTGAGGATGCCGGAGCCTTCGTCGCTAGGGCGGCCCATGCGGCGGTTGAACTTCATCCGCCCCACCCCGGACAAGTCGTAGCGGTCGGGGTTGAAGAATAAATTCTCAAACAGCCCGCCGGCGGCCTCGCGCGTGGGCGGCTCGCCGGGGCGCATCATGCGGTAAATCTCCACCTGCGCGCTGAGCTCGTCGGTGGTGTTGTCGATGCGCAGCGTGTCGGAGATGTAGGGGCCGTGGTCCAGGTCGTTGGTGTAAATGGTCTCCACCCTGCCGATGCCGAGGGCGCGCAGGTTTTTCAGCATCTCCTCGGTGATTTCGTCGTTGGCGTTGGCGATAATCTCGCCGCTTTCCTGGTCCACCACGTTGTGCGCCAGGGTGCGGCCGATGAGGTGCGACTCGGGGACGTTGATTTTGTCGAGGCCGGCCTCCTCCATTTTGCGGATGCCGCGCGCGGTGATGCGGCGGCCGGCCTCCACCAGCACGGCGCGGCCTTTTTTGACGTCAAAATCCAGCTGCTCGCCGCGCAGGCGGTGCGGCACCAGGTCCATGTGGACCTGGTTCTGGTCCAGATGAAACACGTCCTTGTCAAAAAAGATTTGCAGAATCTCCTCGGTGCTGAAGCCGAGGGCGCGCAGCAGCACGGTGGCCGGCAGTTTGCGCCGCCGGTCAATGCGCACATAAAGCAAATCCTTGGGGTCGAACTCCATGTCCAGCCACGAGCCGCGGTAGGGAATCACCCGCGCCGAGAACAGGTATTTGCCGGAGGAATGGGTCTTGCCGCGGTCGTGGTCAAAGAACACGCCGGGCGAGCGGTGCAACTGCGACACCACCACGCGCTCGGTGCCGTTGATGATGAACGTGCCGTTGTCGGTCATCAGCGGAATCTTGCCGAGGTAAACGCCCGGCGGCCGGCCCTGCTCCGGCTCGCTGCGCGACTCGATGGCCTCCTTGACCACTTTCTCGCCGCCGACTTTCTGGTAAAACTTCAGAATCATTTTGACGTGCAGCGGCGCCGAGTAATTGACGCCGCTCTTGCGGCATTCATCCTCGGTGAAGGCCGGCGCGCCGAGTTGGTAACTGTCGAACTCCAGCGCGGCCATGCCGTTGTAACTTTCAATGGGGAACACCGACTTGAACGCGGCCTGCAGGCCTTCGTCAATGCGGTGCCGCGGCGCAATGGCCTGGCCATTTTTGTCCTTCAGTTGCATAAACCGGCGGTACGACTCCTTTTGCATGTGCAGCATGTCCGGCACCGGGGCGGCGGCCGGCGGCCGCTTGCTGAAGTTTTTGCGGATGCGTTTTTTTTCCGAGTACGGAATTGCGGCGGTCATTGGGTCACCTGCGGGGGTTGTTGTTTACGGTGAACGGCGGCGGGGGTGAGGGCGGACGCGCAACGGCGCACACCGCGCGCGGTGCGGAAAAAAGCGCGCGGTTGCGCCGCTTGCCCGGGGCCGGGGGTTTATTTCAACTCCGCCGTGCCGCCGGCTTCTTCGATTTGCTTTTTCAGCGCCTCGGCCTCGTCTTTGGGCGCGCCCTCGCGCACCGCGGCCGGCGCGCTTTCCACCAAATCCTTGGCCTCCTTTAGGCCGAGGCCGGTGGCGGCGCGCACCGCCTTGATGACGCCGACTTTTTTCTCGCCGAAACCGGTCAGCATCACGTCAAAGTGGGTCTGCTCCTCGGCCGCATCGCCGGCTTCTGCCGGCGCGGCGGCGACCGGCGCGGCCGCCATCATCGCCGCCGCGGAAACGTCGAACTTCTCCTCCATTTCCTTGATGAGTTGCGACAAGTCCAGCACCGACATGTCGGCGATGGCGTTGATGATTTCTTCTTTGGATAGGGACATGGTTTTTCTCCTCGGGGGAATGTTTAAGTGTTCTTGCCGCCGGCGGCCGCCGGGGCGCCGTTTTCGGCCCCGCGGCCACCA
>RKSH01000149.1 GCA_007570945.1 Gammaproteobacteria bacterium
GCAGTTTCCGCTCAAGGCCGCGCATGTGATGTCGCTGGTGCGCGCCACGCGCGGCGGCCGCGACAACGACCCGAACTTCGGCGCGCGCATGCGCGGGCAGGGCGAAGTCGCGCGGTTGATTAACCAACGATTCACCGTCGCGCGCCGGCGACTCGGCCTCGACAAAGGCCTGCCGCGCGTCGATGCGACGAAGTTCCGCCCGGCGCGTGGAGGGCAGGAGTCGTTATTTTGATTTGGCGGTTGCCGTTGCCGAGGTCGCAACCAGCGTTTCCAGACTCGCGACCGTCATTTTAAGAGTCGCAACCATCATTTTCACACCTGCCACTGCCACTTTAAGAGTCACAACCGCCATTTCCAAAACCACAACCACCGTTTTCATCCCCGGCCTCACCGCACCGGCGCGCCGCCGCTGTTGGACAGCATGCGGTCCAGCGCGGCGGCCGGCAGGATTCGTTTCAGCGCCGCGAAAACATGCGTCGGCACGGTCACGCGATAGCGGATGCGCGGCGCCGTCGCGCTCAGCGCATGCACCACCGGGGCGACCACCGATTCCGGCGGCAGACTGAAGCGGCGGCGCTGCATGTTCTTCAGGTTGGCGCGCAACGATTCATAAACATCGCGGTGCACGCTGTCTTGCGGGCGCAGGTGCTTGTCAAAGGCGCGCAACGAGTTGATGCCGAAGCGCGTGCTAATCGGTCCCGGTTCCACCAGACTGACAAACACGCCGCTGCCGCGCAATTCCATGCGCATGGTGTCGGACAGCGCCTCTAAGGCGTACTTGCTGGCGTTGTAGGCGCCGCGCCACGGCAGGCACACGAAGCCGAGCACTGAACTCACCTGCACGATGCGCCCGCGCCGCCGGCGCCGCAGTTCCGGCAGCAGAAGGTTGGTGAGTTCCTGGGTGCCGAACACGTTGGTTTCAAACTGCTCGCGCAATGCGTCGCGGCTCAAGTCCTCCACCGCGCCGGGCTGGCCGTAGGCGCCGTTGTTGATGAGCGCGTAAAAATTTCCCGCGCTTTGCTCCAGCGCCCATTGCGCGCCGGCGGCGATGGAGCCGCTGTCGTCCAAATCCAGCCGCCGGCAACTTAAACCCTCAGCGCTGAGTTTTTCCACATCCGCCGCTTGCCGCGCCGTGGCCAGCACCCGAAACCCCCGCCGGCCCAGGTCGCGCGCCAGCGCATGGCCGATGCCGCTGGAGCAGCCGCTGATTAAAACCGCGCGCGGGGATTGCGTGTCCATCGCCGGCAGTATAGGAAAAAACCGCATTGACCGCCGAAAAGAAACGGTGCTATGGTACGTGGCAAAACAGCGGGGATTTTTTATGAACGCATTGCCCGACGCGCTGCCGGCCGAGCAACAGGAAGAAGGCATACTGTTGCGCGAGGACCAAGGCACGGTCGCCACCCTCACCCTCAACCGTCCGCGGCAGTTCAATGCATTGTCGCGGGCGATGATTGCCGAACTGCGGCGCGAATTGCGCGCCATCGCCGATGACGACACGGTGCGCGTGGTGGTGCTGGCCGGCGCCGGGCGGGCCTTTTGCGCCGGCCATGATCTTAAAGAAATGCGCGCCCACGCCGGCCGCGAAGCGCACGAGGAAACTTTCGACCAATGCAGCGCGATGATGATGGCGCTGGTGGGCCTGCCGCAGCCGGTGATTGCCAAAGTGCACGGCATCGCCACCGCCGCCGGTTGCCAACTGGTGGGCATGTGCGATTTGGCGGTGGCGGCGACTGATGCGCGCTTCGCCGTGTCCGGGGTGAACCTCGGCCTGTTCTGCTCCACCCCCGGCGTCGCGCTGAGTCGCAACGTCAGCCGCAAGCGCGCCATGGAAATGCTGCTCACCGGCGACTTCATCAGCGCGCAGACCGCAATGGAATACGGCCTGGTCAACCGCGTCGCCGCGCCCGCTGAACTGGACCGGGTGGCCCTTGCGCTGGCCGCCGCCGTCGCCGCCAAACCCAGGGACGCGGTCCGCCTCGGCAAGCAACTGTTCTACCGCCAGGTGGAACAAACCATGCCCGACGCCTACCACGCCGCCGCCCGGGTGATGGCCGGCAACATGATGTGCGGCGACACGCTGGAGGGGGTGGACGCGTTCATTGAAAAACGCAAGCCGAACTGGCGGTGATGCCGGTTGTTTGTGTCATTGGCGGGCCGAATGGCGCGGGCAAAACGACGCTCGCCTACCAGTTGCTGCCGGAGTCGCTGTGCCGCCAGTTTGTCAACGCCGATGAAATCGCCGCCGGGCTGTCTCCTTTTGCCCATGAAACCGTCCGCGTGCAGGCCGGGCGTTTGATGTTGCGGCGCATGCGGGAGTTGGCATGCAGGGGGGAGGACTTTGCGTTTGAGAGCACGTTGTCTTCGCGGTCGCCGGTTAAATTTTTGCGCGGCCTGCGGGGAAAGAACTATCGGATTCACCTGATTTACATTTATCTGCACTCGGTGAATTTGGCCCTGGCAAGGGTGCGCAACCGGGTGCGTTGCGGCGGCCACGACATTCCGGTTGCGGATATTAAAAGACGTTACCACCGCAGCCTGGCGAACCTGAAAAATGACCACCTGCCCCTTGCCGGGCGGTGGACGGTTTATGATAATTCCACTGACAATCTGCGCGTGGTCGCCCATGGCGGTCAAGCCGCGCCGGCGGTGGAGGACGAGACCCAATGGCGGCAGATAAACCGATAAAACTTTCCCGCCGCATCACCCTGCCGCCGCATATCGACAAGAACGATTTCTTTGCGGTGGTGGACCACATCGCCCCGCGCGCCATTGCGCGGGAGATTTACCGGCACAAAACCGCCGGGCGTGGCATTGTGGTGGAGCGCGACGGCAAGGTGGTGTATCTGCAGCCGGAGGAGATTGAGGTGGACGAGGCGCTGTTGCGCGACCCGAGTGATGGCGCCGAGTGAAACGGCGCGGTGGAGCTCCGCCCGGATGGTGAAAACGCGATACAGAGCCAGCGCGGCGGCGGTGTGTGCCGTTGGCGCTCTGTTGTTCACGCTTCCTGCTGTTGCCGGGCGTTCAGTTTTTTGAGGCCGGTAGACACCTGCGAAGAGTTGTGGACCGAGGAACAATGAGACGGCCGATGTGCTATAATC
>RKSH01000106.1 GCA_007570945.1 Gammaproteobacteria bacterium
TGCTGGCGAACATCCTGCGCGAGCGCGGGCATGAAGTCACATGTTTTGACCCGCATCTGGACGGCGACGCGCCCGACTTCGCGCCGTCGGTTTTTCTGGTGGGGACAAAGCACGCCTACTTTTTCCAAATGCGCTTCCCGGCCGGCTCGGTGGTGATTGACCCATGGCGCTACATCCCGGATGCCGAGGGCGTGACGGTCATCCGGGTTGGGGAATAACGGTTCTTCCCGGCCAGACCGCCATTTCCGCAGTTCAAACCACCATCCCGGCCCCTGCAACCACCGTTTCCACCCCCGCCGCCACGGCTTTTGCACCGCAGACCGTCATTCCGGGAGCCGGCATCACCAGTCCGGGGCCGGGTTAGGCGGCCGGGCGGGTGTCGTCGATGACTTTGCCGTCGGCGGGCAGACGGCCGGCGGGGAGGAGTTCCACAGTGGCGCGTAATTTGCACACTTCGCGCACGGTGCGGGTAATGGCCTGGGCGAGGGATTTGCTTTCGGTGGCGGACGTTTCGCAACGGAGGGTCATGTCATCGCGCATGTTTTCGGCGGTGATGGTGAGGCGGGCTTTTTTGATTTGCGGGTGGCGGCGCAGGATTTCCGCGACCATTTCCGGGCGGACGAACATGCCGCGCACTTTGGCCGATTGGTCGGCGCGGCCGAGCCAGCCTTTGATGCGGGCGTTGGTGCGGCCGCAGGGGCTGGGGCCGGGCAGGAACGCGCTCAAATCGCCGGTGGCCAGGCGCAACAGCGGGTAATCGGGATTGAGGACGGTGACCACGACCTCGCCGGCCTCATCCTCGGCCACCGGCACGCCGCCGCCGGGGGTGACGATTTCAACAATCACCTCCTCGTCCACAATCATGCCCTCCCGGGCCGGGGACTCGTAGGCAATGAGGCCGAGGTCGGCGATGGCGTAGCACTGGGCGACGGTGACGCCGCGCCCGGCCAAGTCGGCGCGCAGGGCCGGCGGCAGGGCCTCGCCGGAGACCAGGGCCTTGGTGACGGCGGGGGCCGGCAGGCGCAACTCGGCGGACTTGTCAAAAATGATTTTGAGAAATGACGGGGTGCCGACGTAGACCGCCGGTTTAAGTTGGGCGATGGCGCGCGCTTGCAACTCGGTCTGGCCGGGGCCGGCCGGGAACACCGGGCAGCCGAGGGCGCGGGCGGCGGATTCCAGCATAAAGCCGGCCGGCGAGAAATGGTAGGCGAAAGAGTTGTGCACCAACTCGCCGCGCCGGACGCCGGCGGCAAACAGCGCGCGCGCCATGCGCCAATAGTCGGGGCGGGCGGTTTCCAACTCGTAGATGGGCCCCGGCGAGGCGTGGATGCGCAGGGCTTGCGCCGGTGGGCAGACGTTCATGCCGCCCAAAGGCGGCCGGCGGTTTTGCCGGGCGGGGAGTTGGGATTTGCGGGTGACCGGCAGGGTGGCGAGGGCGGCGCGGTCGGTGATGGTTGCCGGGTCCACGTCGCCGAGAATTTCGGCATAGGCCGGGCATTTGTCCTTGGCCAATTGCAACTGGCCCGGCAGGCGGGCGAACAAATCGCGCTCGCGCTCGCCGGGGTCGCGGGTTTCCAGGGCGTCGTAGAATTCGCCGGGCACGACTCAGCGACTCAGGCCAGCCAGCGTTTGCGGCGGCGGTAGTGCTTAAATTCGCGGAAACTCCTGCGCCCGCCGCCACTCATGCCGAGGTAAAACTCCTTTACATCCTCGTTGTCGGCCAAATCAGCGGCGGCGCCGTCCAGCACCACGCGGCCGTTTTCCAGAATGTAGCCATGGCTGGCGTAGCGCAAGGCGACGGCGGTGTTCTGCTCGGCCAGGAGGAAGGTGACGCCCTGCTCCTCGTTCAGCCGCCGGACAATGGCGAAAATCTCCTCCACCAATTGCGGCGCCAGGCCCATGGACGGCTCATCCAACAAAATCACCGCCGGCTGCGCCATCAGCGCGCGCCCCAGGGCCAACATCTGCTGCTCGCCGCCGGAGGTGTAGCCGGCCTGGCTGGCGCGGCGTTTTTTCAGCGCGGGAAAGTAGTGGTAGACCTTATCCACATCGGCGCTGATTTGGCGGCGGCCGCACTTGCGGCTGTAGGCGCCGGTGAGCAGGTTTTCCTCCACCGTCAGGTGCTCAAAACAATGGCGGCCCTCCATCACCTGCACCACGCCAAGCCGCACCACCTCGGTGGGGCCGAGGCGGTCGATGCGGCGGCCGCGGAACTCAATGCCGCCCTTGGTCACCTCGCCGCGCTCGGTGCGCAGGATGTTGGACACCGCTTTCAGCGTGGTTGTCTTGCCGGCGCCGTTGCCGCCCAACAGCGCGACAATGCCGCGCTCCGGCACCTCCAGCGACACGCCTTTCAGCACCAAAATGACGTGGTCGTAGATGACTTCAATGTTGTTGACGCTGAGCATGGCAACCCTCAATCAAGCATGTTCTCCTTGCAACGGGGCAGGATAGCACATGCCTCGGCGGTTGAAAACGAGGGGCATTAAACCGATTTGCCTTACAGCCCGCACAGCCATCGGGAGACGGATGCGATTTGTTTTTCGTCGGTCAGGTTTGCGGCATGGCTTAACGTCCTGTTCTGCAATTGACCCCATATCTCACGCGCCATTTCTTTTTCAATGGCCGCCCCGACGAAAAAAGTGTGAATGGGATGGTTTTTCTCGATAAACGCCGTCCTGATGCGCTCCAGGGACGTGCGTGCCGTTTTCCAGTGCTCGTCGGCACCCGCCGGGTCTATGCCGCCTTTGAGCTCTCCCGCGGCTATGTATAGCGCGGGGTCCCGGCGCTGCTCTTTGCCGAAATTATCGTGAGACAAATTAAGCAGGCACATGTCCACGTTCTTTTTTACCAGCGGCACCGTGAGGTTGTAGACAAGAACACGGCTTTTGCCGCAAGTGCGCCAGCTCAATCCGCGAAAAGGATGCAAATCAACATCGGCATCGCAGATGTTGATTTGCTCCCATTTTTGTTTGTTCCCGGGATATAAACGATGGCACGAGTCGACGCCCGTTTCTTTCAGGGCGTTGAGGAGGGCGAGATCAAACTTCTTTTGACCCAGCTTTCCAATGATATTTCGCATGGACCCGCCCAGAGTATCCCCGCGGACAAGCAGGAAACGAAACACCAATTCCTCGGCAAATTTCTCTCCCGCCGGCTCAAGGATATTCTCGACAAGCATTTGCAATGCTTGTTCCTTGTCTTTCCGCGAAAAATAATTAAGCGCTTTATCAGACAGCCCCGCGGCCGTCAGCAATTTCCCATGAATGTGTTTGATGCCCATGAGCTCAGCCGGGGAATTCGCTTTGGATGCGGCCGCCAATAAATTACGGGCATCATTCAGAAGCGGCCATGCCCGCTTGCTTTTCTCAAGCGCCAAATCGACGAATCCGGCCCTCGTGGCATCATGCGTGGTCACAAGGCCATCGCTCGACCGAATATGGTCAAAATAGACCGGCATCATTTTTTCTCCCACACATAAACGCATTTGCGCAATTCGGTGCGCCCATGCTCACCCATCTGTTGGCTGCTGTTGCCTTTTCCGTTCGGCAAAACATGGATTTTTCTGACGAAAAAACCCAGTTTTTCAGCAAAATCGGACAGTATTATATCCGCTGAAACGCCCACACCGGCATAGCGGATGTTGTCATTAACCATGAACATTTTCATCCCGGGTTTTAGAACCCTCCCGCATTCGTAAACCACGCACGCCATTTCGCGGAAATAGCCCTTAACCATGCGCGGGATGCTGCTGTTATTTAACAGCCCTTTCGCTTTCTGCAGGTCAAGATATTCCAGAATGGATTGCAGTAATTCCTGTTGGTCGGCAATTGCCAAAGCGGTTTTCCAAGCCGGGTTAAGGCCCAGCAAATCTTTGACGCGATTTTCAACCGTGCAACTAATCATCTCCTGGCGGAGAGCGGACAGGCCCTTTTCATCAGTGCCGAGCAAAGCAAGTTCCAAGGCATATGTGCGCGTGTAGTCATACCTGTTGCAATATGGCGGCGAAGTAACGACGGCGTCGTATTCACCGTCAGGCAACCGGGATAAAACATCGAGACACGAGCCCGAGTGCAAAACGATTTCTCCTCGGTTCCCCGCTTTAACTGGAAACAGGCTGAGAGCGTGTTGCGCCGATGAGACATCGGACATTATTTGGGTGATTTTTTCGCATACCGCGCGGTCGAACTCCGCGATTTCCCCCTTGTCAAATATTTTCTTTCCTTGGCGCCGGCCCGCACGGTGGTCCCAGCGCAGGTATTGCCCGTCTTTTCTGGTGAAGCTGACGGCCTCCAAAACGCACAACAAGGCAAATCGCAAAACCGACTGGACGCGAGAATTTTCTTTTCTCAGCGCAACCAGATATTTCCCGATGGATTCGAGAGTTTTGGCCGGATAAGCACCTTTGGTAATGCGCAATTCTCCAATTCTTGCTTTGGCCTTGGATTCTTTCCAAGTCTGTGCCGACAACCAACGCTGAAGACGTTCATAATCCTCATGAGTAAAATCATGCTCTAATATTTTTCGGGTTTGAATAATTTCCCGTCCGATAGGAAGCAGTTCTATGCCGTCGGCGTCCAGGCCCAGGTTACTGGCCACAAACAACGCCGTTCCGCTCCCCGCGAAAGGATCCAGCATTTTACCGGATGAAATTCCATACATGGAAAAAAGGTATTCAACCAACTCGGCGGAAAACCCCTCTTTGTACTTATACCACCGGTAAACCGGGCGGGTTTTATTGGCTTGAAAGCTTACCAGCGACCTGGTCAACGCGGTATCAACAAACAAACGGTCACTGAACCGGTCCGTTGCCAGACCATCGAGATGGCAAATCTTGTCCAGCCGGGAAAGATCGCTCGCGCCCGGTTTGACTTTTTCGATTTGAGCTGTATCAAGCATGGCCTTTCACCCGCCGATAATAGCGGAAATCAGCGGCGGCGGGCGGCGGCACCGCCGCCACCGCCGCCTTGCCAGGTTTGCGCGCCGGGCGCTGTTTAGCAGTTGCGCGGCGTGATGTTGTTTTCGGCGGCGTATTGCGCCGCTTCTTTTTCAATCAGCGGGCGCACCAGGTCGGTCATGGCCGGCACCCACTTGCGGATGACCTGCCATGAGGCGCCGGTCCACTGCTGGATGACCACGCCGGGGTTGTCGCCTTCGTGGTTGGCGCAGGTGACCTTGAGCGGCGACAGCAGGCCCTCGGCGCCGAGGCGGCGGATGTCGGCGGGGGTGATGTTGAGGTTTTCCATGCCCCAGCGGAATTCCTCGCCGCTGAGCTGGCGCTGGCCGTATTTCTGCTGGGCGACGCGGATCGCCTCGGAGATGTAAATGCCGTTCACCACCGCGCGATTGTAGAGCACCTCGCCGATGTAGGACGGTTCGCCGTTGCCGCGGCCCTGGTCGTACAAATATTTTTTGATGTCGCGGATGACCGGAAAATCCTGGCCCGGGGCGTGGAAGTTGGCCGACTTGTAGCCCACCGCCCCGCGGCCGGCGGCGCGCACGTCGGTCTCGGAGCCGGACCACCAGTTGCCGATGAACTTGTCCATGGGAAAGCGCACCGCCGAGGCTTCCTTGATGGCGGTGGCGTTCATCGCGCCCCAGCCCCACATGACGACGTAGTCCGGGCGGGTGCGGCGGATTTGCAGCCAGATGGATTTCTGCTCGGTCATGGACTGGGGCGCCACCGGATAGCGGTCAACGCTGAAGCCGAAACGCTCGGACAAAATATCCAGCGTCGGGATGGGCTCCTTGCCGTAGGGGTGGTCAAGGTAAATGTAGGCGATGCGCAGGCCGCGCAGGTTGTCCATGCCGCGCTCCACGCTGCCGATGTAGCGGATGATGGCGGTGGCCTGGCTCCAATAGGAGGCGGGGAAATTAAAAATGTAGGGGAACACCCGGCCGTCGGCGGCCGAGGTGCGGCCGTAGCCCATGGACAAAACCGGGATGCGGTCCTCGGTGGCCTTCTCGATGATGGCATAGGTGATGCCGGTGGAGTACGGGTTGTACACGGTGGCGCCGCCACCGCCGGCCTTGGTGCGCTCATAGCACTCAACGCCACGGTCGGTGTTGTAGCCGGTCTCGCACTCCTCCACGGTGAACTTGACGCCGCCGACACCGCCGTCGCGGGCGTTCAGCATTTCAAAATAATCCTTCATGCCGGCGGCGATGCGCAGGCCGCCGGGGGCGTAGGCGCCGGTTTTGTACACTAGGGACGGAATTGGCTGCTCGGCGCCTTGCACCGGCGCGGTGAACATGCCGAGCGCAAGAACGGCGGCGGCGGTGATGGTTTTGTTGGTCGGGCTCATGGAACTCTCCTCCGGGTTGGGTTGTTTGTGGGCTGAGCTTACCACCTCCGCCGCCGCACCGCCAACCGCCGGACTTCACCCCGGCGGTGCTACACTGGGTGCGGTGAATGCGGAACCCAAAGCGTGGCGGGCGATGGAGGTGGTGGAGTGGATGGACGAGGGGCGGGTCGGCGTCAAGCCGCGCGATTTTCTGGTGGAGTTGTGCGAGCGGCTGGTGCGCGCCGGGGCGCCGCTGTGGCGGTTGCGCTGCGGGTTTCGCACGTTGCACCCGCAATTTACCGCCTGGGGCCTGACCTGGATGCGGGGCAGCGATGCGGCGGAGCAGTTCATTGAGCACGGCTTGGAAAAAACCAACCAGTACATTGGCAGCCCGGCGCAACTGGTGAACGAAAGCGGCAAAATGCTGCGGCGCAACCTGGCGCAACTGGGTGAGGCCGACCATCTGGTGCTGCACGAACTGGCCGCGCAAGGCGCCACCGACTACCTCGCCCTGCCCCTGCGCTTCAGCGACGGCAAGTTTCACACGCTGATGCTGGCCACCGACGGCAAAGCCGGCTTCAGCGGGCATGATGTGGCGCAGTTTACCGTATTGGCGCGTTTCCTCAGCCCGGTGCTGGAGGTGATGTCCACCCGGCGCATGGCGCGGGCGCTGCTGGATACCTATGTAGGCCCGCGCAGCGGCAAAAAAATTCTGAATGGCGCGGTGCGGCGCGGCGACAGTGAATTAATTCACGCGGCATTGTGGTTCAGCGACCTGCGCGACTTCACCCGCCTCACTGAGACGCTGGAGACCGGGGAGCTGCTGGCCACGCTGAATGAGTATTTTGAATTTGTCACCGAGGCCGTCACCGCCCGCGGCGGCGAGGTGCTGCGCTTCATCGGCGACGCCATGCTCATCGTGTTTCCGGTGGGCGCCGGCCGCGACAGCGGCGAGGCCTGCGCCGCCGCCCTCGACTCGGCCTTGGACGCCACCGCCGCCCTGGCGCGGGTGAACCGGGAACGGCGCAAGCGCGGACAGGTGGAGATTAATTTCGGCGTCGGCCTGCACACCGGCGAGGTGGTCTACGGCAATGTGGGCGCGCCCACCCGGCTGGATTACACGGTGATGGGCCCGGCGGTGAATCTCACCGCGCGGCTGGAGGGCCTGACCAAAATTGCCGGCGAATCCATTTTGTTCTCGCGCGCTTTCGCCGACCGCCTGCGGCGCAAGGTGGAGTCGCGCGGCTTTCATGCGCTGAAGGGCGTGGCGCGCGAATACGAGGCATTGTGCCTGGCAAAGTGAGCGCGGCAAAGCCGCCCGCGGCTGTATAATCGGCATCCACCATCACCACCGAGAAAACCATGGCCCGGGCCAAAGGCGGAGTTTTGCGCGAGGAGGTTTACAACATCCACCTTGCGACATTTTTGCGCGAAGAATATTTGAACGCCATTGAGGAGCGCCGCACCCCGCGCGGCGCTCCGGACATCATTGTTAACCTGGACGGCCCGCGGGTTTTTATTGAGGCGAAATACGATGCCCCGGGAGTGGAAAGGATTCTGTTTGAGCAAACGCAAAAGCGCATGGAGGAGGATTCCTTTATTGCCGCCGTGATGGAGGTGGTGTACCCGCTCTCGCTGCGCGCGGCGGCCGTCCCCGACAAAAATCTGCGCGCCACCGCTTTGCGCTACCGCATTCGCCTGCACACCGGCGAGGTCCGCGAATGGCAGAAAGGAAAACCGCCGGCGCTGGCCGATGCGCTTTATGCGCTGCGCGACAGTTTGGATACGCCCAAACGTTTGCAGGAGGCGGTGCAAATCATGACCGAAGCGGTGGGCGAGGCGGCGCTGGAACTGGGCTCGCGCAAGGCCGACGGTGAGCGCATCGCCGGCGTTGTCAACGTGCGCGATGTGGAATCCGGGCGCAAAATCGCCGCGCTGATGGTGGTCAACGCGCTGATTTTCCAAAGTCATCTTTCGGGAAGCGAAGACAGCGTCGCGCCCCTCGGCATCATGTCAAAAAACCATCGCAAGGTGGCCGCGGAATGGCATCGGATTTGCGATGAGATTAACTACGTGCCGATTTTTCGCACCGCGGCCCATGTGCTGGGCATGTTCCCGGACGGAAAGCCGGGCCAAAATATTTTCGCCCTGCTGGTGCGCGCCGCGGAAAAAATCAACGACATTCGCGGCCACGACCTGGCCGGGCGCGTGTTTCACAAGATTGTGGATTTCGCCAAGCCGCGCGCCGCCTATTACACCTCGCTGCCGGCCGCATCGCTGCTTGCTGCGCTGGCCTTTGACCGCAAATTCGGCGGAACATTGGCGGCCGTGGACTGGGGCAGCCCGGCGGCGGTGGGCAAACTGCGCATGGCCGACCTGGCCTGCGGCACCGGCACCCTGTTGCTGGCCGCGGCGCGTGAAATTGAGCGCCTGCATCGCAATGCTTGCGGCGGCAAAAACAAAAGCATCAAACCGCACCAACTGCACCGCGTTTTGATGGAGAAAGTCATGCACGGCTACGATGTGGAATTAATCGCGGTGCATCTGGCGGCGGCGCACCTGGGGCTGCTCTCGCCCACGGTTGCCTTTGACCGCATGAATTTATACGCGCTGCCCTGCGGCGAGGGCGACAACGGCGATGTCACCCTGGGCAGCGCAAACTTTTTGTTCAGCGACAAGGTGGAGATTCAGCATGACCTGGTGACCAACCCGGCCGAGGCGCGCCGGGTCACCGGCGGGGGCGAGGAGCGCGCCACCGCCCATTTGCCGGCGCTGGACCTGGCCATTATCAATCCGCCCTTTTCCCGCTCCATGGGCAGCAACCAGATGTTCGGCGACATGCCGCCTCAGGCGCGCCAGCGCATGCAAAAAGCCCTCGGCCGCGACATCTCCCGGCACAACATCAACGCCTCCACCA
>RKSH01000189.1 GCA_007570945.1 Gammaproteobacteria bacterium
AAAGACAAGGCGACCTTGTACGTCAACGGTATCCTCGCATTTGAAGAGATGAGGATGGAGAATACTCTGGATAGACTTGGCAATCTGGGGCCGGAACAGCTTGAAGCCATGCTTCGCATTTTTGAAGATGCGGATGGCATTGAGGCCGGGCACTACTACAGGATTGTTAATGCGCGGTTGAAGGTGGTAAAGACCCTGCGAAAACTGACAACGCAAGACGAGAAAGAAAAGGTACTCCAAAAGTATGTTTTCGATCGTCTGTGGTTGCTCGACCCCGCTTGGGAGCGTGCCACTGCTGAGGCCGAAATGGAAACGGCGATTCAGGCAGTTGTCAAAACCAAAAGTGACAAGGACAGAAAATCTGTCCGAGATATGCGGGCGGACATTCGGTACAGAAGAGTGTCTGGCGCTCATGTTGTTGTTGAGCTCAAAAAGGCTTCGAGGAAAATCTCCAAATCCGATTTGGAGGGGCAAATCTCGAAGTATATGCAGCTGGTTGAAGACCAATTGAGTCATCATAATGCGCCTGCTGAAAACATCGAGGGTATTTGCATCGTAGGCAAACTCCCGCATGGGTGGGAAAGGCCGGATGTAAAGCGCAGAGAGAGTCAATCACTGGTGCCGCTTGGCATCAAGATATTGACTTACGATGAACTCATCCGTAACGCATATTCCGCTTACGCCAAATTTATCGAGGCGCAAGTGGAAGTTGGAGAATTGCGCGCACTGATTCGGGAAATAAGCGAAATTTCCGAATCAGGAAAGGGTTCGTCTTGAGCCCTTTACGACTCCCGCGAGAAATCGATGAAGCGACAGAGTAAAAGCCTCATCCTCAACTCCCCGTACGCGGAGCCGCAGGAATACTGGCGCTACGACCGTGAGCGGCGGGAGTTTTCGCGCGAGCGCGGGCGGCGGCAAGCGGGGTATTTGCAGGCGACGCCGCAGTCGAAGGATTTTGACGACCCCGGGGTGTTTGTGCCGATTCCGCTGGCCAATGAAATTCGCAAACGGGTAGGGCGGTGGCGCGCAGCGGGGTATCCCGGCGTGAGCGGGATGACGCGGCGGTTGCTTGCGTATTGGTCGGAGCGGGAAGCGGAGGACATGCGTTTTTTCTTCTGCCAGTTGGAGGCCGCCGAGACTTTGATTTGGCTGACCGAGGGTTTGCAATTGGCACGCGCTGGGCTGGGAAAGCGCGGAGCGAATCAAAAACAGGAAGAGCGTGGACAAGCGCGGCGCAAAGAGCGACCGGGCCTATACCGGTGAAGTGCTCGGCGACATGTCCACCGCGCGCAATATCCTGTTCATCAACGATGAGGCGCACCACGCTTGGCGGGTTAATCCCGAAGCACAGGGAAAATACCTGCGCCTGCGCGATATGAAAGACAGCGCCGAGGAGGCCACCATCTGGGTTAGCGGCCTTGACCGCATTCATCGAACCCAAGGCATTCTCGCCTGCTACGATTTTTCCGCGACCCCGTTTGCGCCGTCGGGCAGCCGCGGCTCGGAGGAGGCGCTGTTTGACTGGATTGTCAGCGACTTCGGCCTGAGCGATGCGATTGAATCGGGGTTGGTGAAGACGCCCCGCGTTGTGGTGAGCAGCGATGCGCCGCCGGATGCCAAAACCTACAAATCGCGCCTTTACCATATCTACAATGACCCGGAGGTCAAGGATGATTTGAACCGCAAGGCGAAGCCCGAAGAACCTTTGCCGGATTTGGTCGTCAACGCGTATACCCTGTTGGGTTTTGATTGGCGCGAGACGGCCAAGTCGTGGAAAAACAAAGGTATCAAGACGCCGCCGGTGATGGTTACCGTTTGCAACCGCACCGAAACCGCTGCGCGGGTGAAGCATGCGTTGGAGAAAAATCGGGTGGGAATCGATGAACTGTGCGACCCGGCACGCATTTTACACATCGATTCCAAGGTGCTGGCCGAAGCCGAAACGGCCGATGAAGCGGGCGAAGCCGGTGAAGGCGTTGCGGAGGAAACGCCGGCGAACAAATTGACAAAAGCTGAGCAGGCGGAACAACTGCGCAAACAGGTGGACACCGTCGGCAAGCATGGTGCGCCCGGCGGACAAATACAAAAAGTCATTTCGGTCGGCATGCTATCCGAAGGCTGGGACGCCAAAACCGTCACCCACATCATGGGGTTGCGCGCGTTCACCAGCCAGTTGCTGTGTGAGCAGGTGGTAGGGCGGGGCTTGCGCCGCACTTCCTACGAAGTCAGCGAGGAGACCGGCCATTTTGCGCCGGAGTATGTCAATGTGTTCGGCGTGCCGTTCAGTTTTCTGCCGCATGAGGCGGTGGAAGGCGTTTCGCCTCCACCGCCGCCACCGAAAACCGCCATTGAGCCGGATGCTGAAAAGGCGGCGTTTGAAATCCGCTGGCCCAATGTGTTGCGCATTGAGCACGCTTACCGCCCCCGCCTTTCGTTGGACGAGAACAAGACCGAGCCTCTGCACCTCGACGCCGGCCGCACGCATCAGATTGCGGCGTTGGCGCCGACCGTCGACGGCAAGGCCGATGTGGGCAAAATCAGGGAAATCGACCTGGAGGAACTGACCCGGAAATCGCGCCTGCAGACGCTCATCTTTAAGACCGCGCGGGATGTTTATGACCAAATAGAACCGGACTGGAAAGGCCGCCGGGAACATCTTCTGGCGCAGGTCGTGGCGCTGGTCGGGCAATTTATCCGCTCCGGTTTCATCCGCGTCACGCCGCCGCTGTTCAACCAAAGCGACATGCGCCGCCGCTTAATGCTGATGTTGAACATGAGCAAAATCGTCAACCACCTATGGCGGGCGATTCGTTTCCACAACACCGAGCGGCTGGTCCCAATCTTTGACAAGGACCACCCGTTGCGCTCCACCGCCGACATGCGCACTTGGTATACCGGCAAACCGTGCGCGCCCACCTTGCGTTCACACATCAACTTTTGCGTCTATGACAGCACCTGGGAGGCATCCGAAGCGTTTGAACTCGACCGCCATCCCGAAGTGAATGCGTGGGTAAAAAACGACCACTTGGGTTTTGACATTCTCTACCTCCACAATGGCGTGGTGAAAAAATACTGGCCCGATTTCATCATCCGCATGAAGTCCGGCGAGCATCTCGTGCTGGAGGTCAAAGGGCGCGACGAAGACCTCGACAAAACCAAGCGTCGATTTCTGGAAGAATGGGCAAAAGCGGTCACCAGCGACGGCCGCTTCGGCAAGTGGCATTGCGCGGTGTCGCGGCGGCCGGCTGAGATTAAAGACATACTCAACCGTTACGATTCCACCGGCAACGGCGCAAAGCCCGAATAAAATCCCCCTCGCCGCTGAACTCCCCAAGCAACTCCCCGGCGCTCAGCGCGGTGCCGGGTTTTGCCCATCCCAGCCCCGCCGCAAGCATGCCCGTCACTTCCTCCGCGCCCAGGCCGCGGGCGCGCAGTTGTTGCAGTGAGTCGCTGCCGTCGCGTTTGGCCATGCGGCGGCCGGTTTGGTCGTGGAGCAGCGGCACGTGCCAGAATTCCGGCGGTCGGCGGCCGAGGGCGCGGTGGAGTTCCAGCTGGCGCGGGGTTGCGTGGAGCAGGTCGGCGCCGCGCACCACATCGGTGACGCCCATCATTGCATCGTCCACAACCACGGCGAGTTGGTAGGCGAAAGCGCCGTCGGCGCGGCGCACCACAAAGTCGCCGGCTTCCCGCTGCAGGTTTTGTTTTTGTTCACCGGCGATTTTGTCGCGGAAGGTGACGGTGCGCGGCGGTGCTTTGTAGCGCAACGCAAATTTTTTTTCATCGTCGCCCATGCCGCGGTTGCGGCAGGTGCCGGGGTAAACCGAATGC
>RKSH01000101.1 GCA_007570945.1 Gammaproteobacteria bacterium
GGCACGTTTTGCGCCAGCATTTCCTGCAACTCATCCAGCCGCAGCAGTCCGCGCTTATAAGCGTTGTCATCAGTCGGGTCCACGTAAATTAAAAACAGCAGCCGCCCGCTGTAGTTATCCAGCACCGCCAGCTCTTCCGACACCAACAGCACGGTGTCATCGGCGTCCAGCGGATCCGGCCGGCCGCGGCCGCGCAGGCGCGGTTCAATGCAGCGCACCGTGTCGTAGCCGAAATACCCCACCAGCCCGCCGCAAAATCGCGGCAGCCGGGCAATCGCCGGCGCCCGAAACTCGGCGTGAAACGCGCGCACCGCGGCCAGCGGGTCGTCGCTCTGCTCGCTGCTGACGACGGCGCCGTCGCGCACCCGCTCCACCGTCGCCCCGCGCACCCGCAGCAATTCGCGCGCCGGCAGGCCGATAATGGAATAGCGCCCCCACTTCTCGCTGCCTTGCATGGATTCGAGGAGGTACGAGTTGCGGCCGCGCGCAAGTTTCAGATAGGCCGACAGCGGCGTGTCCATGTCGGCCAACACCTCGCGCATGAGCGGGATGCGGTTGCAGCCGGCGGCGGCGTGGCGGTGGAAGTCGGCGTTGGTGGTGAACGCCTCGGCGGTCGCGCCCATTACTTGCGCCCGCTTTCAATCGCGCCGCGCAATTCGGCAATCGCCTGCCGGCAGTCGGCGGCGCCGAACACCGCGCTGCCGGCGACAAAAGTGTCGGCCCCGGCGGCCTTGATTGCGGCGGCGTTGTCTTTGGTGACACCGCCATCCACTTGAAGCCGCGCATCACTGCCGGCCTCATCCAGCATACGCCGCGCCGCCCTCACCTTGTCCATCACGTACGGAATAAACCGCTGCCCGCCGAAGCCCGGGTTCACCGACATCAGCAGCACCAGGTCCAGTTGCGCCAAGGGGTGGCGCAATGCATCCAGCGGCGCCGCCGGGTTGAACGCCAACCCGCACTTGCAGCCGTGGTCGCGCACCAACTGCAAAGTACGGTCCACATGCGTTGACGCATCCGGATGAAAGGTGATGCAAGTCGCCCCGGCGGCGGCGAACTCGGGGATGATGGCGTCCACCGGTTGCACCATCAGGTGCACGTCAATGGGCGCGGTGACGCCATGGCCGCGCAATGCGCGGCACACCAGCGGGCCGAATGACAAGTTCGGCACGTAATGGTTGTCCATCACGTCAAAGTGCAGCCAGTCGGCGCCGGCCGCCAGTACCTTGTCCGCCTCCTCGCCCAGCCGCGCAAAGTCCGCCGACAGCAGCGACGGCGCAATCACCACCGGGTTCATCGCAGCGCCAGGAAGAACGCCGACTCGTCGCGCTTAATCAGCAGCAGCAGTCGTCCGCGCTCCAGTCCCACGGCTTCGCGCATCTGCTGCAGACTTGCGACGGCGAGGCGGTTCACCGAAACGATGATGTCGCCGCCGCGCAGGCCGGCATCGGCGGCCGGGCTGCCCTCCTCCACCTCGGCCACTTGCACGCCTTCATCGTCGCCATCCTCGCCGGGCTTCAGTTCTTTCAGCGTTGCGCCGCGCAGGCGGTGGTGAAGATCGGCCCCGGCCACCTGCTGCATGCGCCGCTCGCGCAACAGAACGTCCACGTTCATCATGCGCCCCTTGCGCCAGAAATTAATCCGCGCCTCCTGGCCCACCCGCATCAGACCAATGATGTTGCGCAAGTCCGAGGCGCTGTCCACCTTGCGGTGGTCCACCGACAAAACCACATCGCCGCTCTGCAGCCCGGCCTCCTCGGCCGGCGAGTCCGGCTCCACCCGGCTGATAAGCGCGCCGCTGCGGTTGTCCAAACCGAAAGCCTCGGCCAGCCGCGCATCCAGGTCCTGAATGTAAACCCCCAGCCGCCCGCGCCGCACTTTGCCGTGCTCCAGAATCTGCCCGGTTAAACTCAGCGCAAGGTTGGACGGAATGGCGAAACCGATGCCCACGCTGCCGCCGCCGGGGGCGAGGATGGCGGTGTTGATGCCGATAAGTTCACCGCGCAGGTTCACCAGCGCGCCGCCGGAGTTGCCGCGGTTGATGGCGGCGTCGGTCTGGATGAAGTCCTCGTAACTTTCAATGCCGAGGTCATTGCGCCCGAGTCCGCTGACGATGCCGGAGGTGACGGTCTGGTTCAGCCCGAACGGGTTGCCGATGGCCACCACAAAATCCCCCACCCGCAACCGCGACGAATCGCCGACGGTGACGGTGGACAAATCCTCCGCCGGAATCTGCAGCAGCGCGATGTCCACCTCCGGGTCGCTGCCGACCAACTCGGCCTCAAACTCGCGCCCGTCGCCGAGGGTGACGATAATCTCGTCGGCGTCCTCCACCACATGGTGGTTGGTAATCACATGCCCCTCGGCGGCGTCGATGACCACCCCCGACCCTTGCCCCCGCACCCGCCGTTTGCGCTGCGGAAACTCCCGCCCGCGCCGCTCAAAAAAACGCTTGAAAAATGGATCGTCAAACAGCGGATTCCGCACATTCTCGGTGCCACTGACGGCGATGTTCACCACCGCCGGCGAAACCTCCGCAATCATCGGCGCCAGCGTCGGCATTTCCGCCAGCGGCGCCACCGCCCGCGCCGGGCCGGCGGCAAAAATCAGGGCGGTGAGGATGAAAGCGGCAAGCGGCATGGCCCGGCATTCTACCATTGTCCGCCCCGTGCCGCCCGCTTAGTGCCACTCCCAAATGAATCGAAAGCGCAAAGAAAACCAGACCCGCACCATGCCAGCGTACATTGCCAGCGCTTAGCTGCTCGCCGGCGCGGCGGGCAACTATCTGGCGGCCTGGTTTTGTGTTGAAAAATCCGGATTTTATGCGGTTTTTCGCAACAAACGGCGGACGGGATTAGTCGGGTTTGCAAACTGTTTGGCTAAAATGCAACTCTTTTAGCCCAAATTCGAAACTTCCAGTACTGTTATTTGCACTTCCAGCACTGTCACTTCCGGTTTTACCACTGTCGCCGGCGGCTTTGTGCTACACTTCGCCGCCCCCGGCACTCAGAGGAACGCCATGAAAACCCTGACCGTCATTTTCGCCCTCGTGACCATCATTTTCGCCGCCCTGGCTCC
>RKSH01000120.1 GCA_007570945.1 Gammaproteobacteria bacterium
GGTTTGATTCCATGGCGCAACGCGGCCTGGTAGAACTTCACCGCGGCGAAAAAATTACTGTCATCGCTCAGCCCCACCGCCGGCATGTCCGACTGCCGCGCGCTTTTCAGCAACTCGTCAATGCGAATGATGCCGTCGCTCAGCGAATACTCGCTGTGCACATTAAGATGAACAAAACCTGGCGGCATTTTTTTTCGGTGAGGGTGAAAGCCGGCCTATTTTAGCAGGCGCCGCGCGCAAGCATCAGCCGCAACGGCGCAAAACTCCGCCGATGCGCCGGGCAGGGGCCGTGCTCGGACAACGCCCGGCGGTGGGCGCGGCTGCCGTAGCCCTTGTTGGCGGCGAAATTATACTGCGGCCAGCGGCGGTGAAGGTCGCGCATTTCCCGGTCGCGGCATTCCTTGGCCAGGATGGACGCCGCCGAAATCACTGCAAACCGCGCATCGCCGCGCACAAAACAGCGTGCCGGGCATGGCAGAAGTGGCGCGCGGTTGCCGTCCACCCAGGCCTCGGCCGGCGCCACCGGCAGCGCCAGCAACGCGCGGCGCATGGCCAGCAGGGTGGCGTTCAGAATGTTCAAGCGGTCGATCTCGGCCACGTCGGCGCGGCCCACGGCGCAAGCGATGCAGCATTTCTTGATTTCTTTTTCCAGCGCCGCCCGCGTGCGCGGAGTCACCGTTTTGGAGTCGCCGAGTCCGGGCAGTTGCGCACCGGGCGGCAAAATCACCGCCGCCGCCACCACCGGCCCGGCCAGCGGCCCGCGCCCAGCCTCGTCGATGCCCGCCACCAGCGCCGCCGCCGCCACCGCCCTCACCCCCGGCCGGCCAGCAGTTCGGCAAGCACCGGCGCCGCGCGCTCAATGCCGGCGGCGCCGAGTTGCTCACGCACGGCGCGAAACTCGGCGCGAATTTTTTCCCGGTAACGGTCATCGCGCAACACGCCGCCAAGGGCGCGCGCCAACTCGCCGGCGGTGGCGCGCCGCTGAATGCGCTCCGGCACCAGCGGCTCGGCCAGCAAGTGGTTGGGCATCGCGTAATGGCGCACGCGGCTGAACATGCGCACCAGCGCCGCCGACAACACCGTCGCCTTGTAAGTCACCACCATCGGCGTCCCCACCAGCAGCGCCTCCAGCGAGGCGGTGCCGGAGGCGAGCAGCGCCGCATCGGCCGCGGCCAGCGCCTCCCGGGAGCGGCCGTCCACAATGTGCAGCGGCAGGCCATCCAGCGCATCGCCGGCGCAATGCACAAAACAGTCGCGCATCGCCGCGCTCACCATGGGCGCGATGAAAGTCACCGCCGGCAACTCGCGCCGTAGCAGTTGCGCCGTCCGCGCCATCACCCGCGACAGTTGCGTCACCTCACTGGCGCGGCTGCCCGGCAAAAGCGCCACCACCGTGGACGTCGCCGGCAACGCCAGTTGCGCGCGCAGGTTTTTTTTATCGGCCATGGCGGCCACCTCACGCGCCAGCGGGTGGCCCACAAAAGTGGCTTTGATGCCGCGCGCTTCAAAATAGTCCGCCTCAAACGGAAACAGCGCCAACATGTGCGACACGCCGCGGCGGATTTTGCGGATGCGGTGGCCGCGCCACGCCCACACCGCCGGGCTGACATACTGCACGGTGGGAATGCCGCGCCGGCGCAGACTGTTTTCCAGCGTTAAATTAAAATCCGGCGCATCAACGCCGACGAAAAGATCAACCTTTGCGCGCAAAAAATATTTTTTCAGCCGGCGGCGGATGCACAAAATGGACAGTAGTTGGCGCGGCGCGCCTTCCAGGCCCATCAGCATGATGCTCTCCATGGGATGCAAAATGTCCACGCCGGCGGCGCGCATCGCCGGTCCGCCGATGCCGGCCAGGCGGGCGCCGGGGAATTTTTCGCGCAGCAACCCGGCCATGCCGCCGCCGAGAATGTCGCCGGACGGTTCGCCGGCGACAATGCCGATCTGTGGCGGGCGGCTCACCGTCGGCGCCGGCGCTCAGCGCAAAACCCCGCGCACCGAGGACTGCATAAAATCCGCCAAGTGCCGCACCTCGGCGTGCTCCTCGCGCAGGGCGCCGAGTTGCCCCAGCGCGTTGTGCAGCTCAAGGCCGGAGCGGAAAATCACCCGGTAGGCGCGCCCCAGGGCGGCGATGGCGGCGGTGGAAAAATGCCGCCGCCGCAGGCCGCGCTTGTTAATGCCGTGCAGGGTCGGCGTGTTGCCGGTGACGGCCGCGACCATGACGAAAGGCGGCACATCGTACAGGCAAATCGCGCCGGCGCCGGTCATGCTGTGCGCGCCGATGCGGCAAAATTGGTGCACCAGGGTGAAGCCGCTGAGGATGGCGTGGTCCTCCACCGTGACATGGCCGGCGAGGCCGGCGCCGTTGACCAGTACGCAGTTGTCGCCGATGGTGCAGTCGTGGGCGATGTGTACGTAGGCCATGAGAATGTTGCGGTCGCCGATGCGGGTCACGCCGCCGCCTTCGGGAGTGCCGCGGTTCAGGGTGCAAAATTCGCGGATGGTGTTGCCGGCGCCGATAAGCAGGCTGGTTTGTTCACCGGCGTAGGCGGCGTGCTGCGGGTCGTCGCCGATGGAGCTGAAAGAAAAAATCCTGTTGCCGGGGCCGATGACGGTGCCGGGGCGAATCACCACGTGGGATCCAATCACGGTGTTTGCGCCGATTTCCACCTCGTCGCCGATAACGCTGAACGGCCCCACCGAAACGCCCGGGGCAAGTTGCGCGTTGGGGGCGATGTTTGCCTGCGGGTCAATCAAGCCGGTCAACTCAGGTTACGGTAGGTGAACAGCAGATTCGCGGTGCAGCACTGCTTGCCGTCCACCTTCGCCTCGGCGGCGCAGCGCCAGATGTTTTTAACCCGGCGCTCCATGCCGACATGAATGAACAACTGGTCGCCCGGCGCCACCGGCCTTTTAAAGCGCACCTTGTCCAGGCCGGCGAACAAATAAACGCGGTTGTCATTGATTGTCTGGCCGGCGGTGACGGTGGCCAGCAACGAACATGCCTGGGCCATGGCCTCCACAATCAAAACCCCGGGCATAATCGGATGATGCGGAAAATGCC
>RKSH01000006.1 GCA_007570945.1 Gammaproteobacteria bacterium
CGCGGTGTTTGCCGCCGACCATGGCGTGGCCGCGCGCGGGGTGTCGGCGTGGCCGCAGGCGGTGACGGCGGAGATGCTGCGCAACTTCGCGGCCGGCGGCGCCGCGGTCAGCGTCATCGCCGCCGCCCTCGGCGCGACATTGGAAATCATCGACGCCGGCACGCTTGCGCCGGCCGCCATGCCCGGTGTCACCGGCGCGCGCATCGCGACCGGCACGCGCGATTTCAGCGTCGCGGAAGCCATGACCGCCGCGCAATTGCAGCGCGCTTTCGACCTCGGCCGCGATGCCGTGGCCCGCGCTGGCGCCGTCGACCTGTTCGTCGGCGGCGAGATGGGCATCGCCAACAGCAGCGCGGCCGCGGCCGTGGCCTGCGCAATTCTCAGCCGCGCCGCGCCCGACCTCAGCGGCCCCGGGGCCGGCTTGGACGCGGCCGGTGTCAAACGCAAAACCGCCGTCATCGCGGCGGCTTTGGACTTCCACCGCGCCCAACTCCGCGGCCCGCGCGCCGCGTTGCGCTGCTTGGGCGGCTTCGAAATCGCCGCGCTGACCGGCGCGTATATCGCGGCCGCGCAAGCTGGCATCGCGGTGGTGGTGGACGGCTTTATCGCCGGTGCCGCGGCCCTGGCGGCCGCGCGCATCAACCCGTCGGCGCGCCCATGGCTGCTGTTCGGCCACCGCTCGGCCGAGCCGGGCCACCGCCGCATCCTCGACGCGCTGGAGGCAAAACCGCTGCTCGACCTCGGCCTGCGCCTCGGCGAAGGCAGCGGCGCGGCCGCGGCGGCCGGTTTGCTGCGTTTGGCTTGCCGGTTGCACAACGACATGGCGACTTTTGCCGCTGCCGGGGTGTCGGAAAAAAACCATGGGTGAAACAAAAACAACGCTGGATTTAATCCGCCACGGCGAACCGGTGGGCGGCAAAAAATTTCGCGGCAGCACCGACGACCCGCTGAGCGAGGACGGATGGCGCGCTATGTTGCGCACGGTCGGCGACTGCCGCCACTGGGACCACATCGCCACCTCGCCGCTGTCCCGATGCGCCGCTTTTGCCGCCCACTTGCATGAGCAAACCGGCATTCCGCTGAGTGTGCAGGCCGACCTGCGCGAAATCACCTTCGGCGATTGGGAGGGCATGACCGCCGCGCAAATCACCGAAGTCCACGGCGATGCGCTGGCGCACTACTGGGATGAGGCCGACAGCTACACGCCACCCGGCGCCGAGCCGGTGGCGGACTTCACCGCCCGAGTCGCGGCCGCCGCGCAACGCCTCGCGCAAGCGCACTGCGGCAGCCGGTTGTTGGTGGTGGCGCACGCCGGCACCATGCGCGCCATGCTCGCCGCGTTGCTCGGCCTGCCATTGAAAAAGACGATGTGCTTTGACATTCCCTACGCCTGCCTGTCGCGGGTGGTGGTCTACGATGCCGGCGGCGGCGCGCAAAATGCCATCCTGCGCGGGCATGGGTTGCGGTTGGGCGGATGACGGTGGTCGCTTTTCTTGCCGCCGTGCAATTTCTCACCGTGGCGCCGGTGCGGTTGCCGGCGCCGCCGGACGACGCGCAACTCGGTAGGTCGCTGCTGTTCTATCCGCTCATCGGCGCGCTCATCGGCGCGGCGGTTGCGCTCATCGGCGCGTTATGCCAGGGCTTGCCGCCGCCGGTCACCGCCGCGCTGTTGTTGGCCGCGCTGTGCCTGGCCAGCGGCGGACTTCACCTCGACGGCCTGGCTGACAGTTGCGATGCGTTGGCCGCCCGCGGCGACCGCGAACGTGCGCTTGCTGTCATGCGCGACCCGCGTTGCGGCGCGTTGGGCGCGGTCGCGGTGGGCGTGGTTCTCATCGCCAAGTTCGCCGCGCTGGCGGCCTTGGTCGCCGCGGGCCCGGCCGCTCTCGCCGCCGCCCTCATCGCCGCCTGCGCCGCGGCGCGCGCATGCGTCATCGCACTCTACGCCACCACCGATTATGTGCGCATCGGCGGATTAGGCATCGCGTTGGCCGCCAACCTGCCGCGCGCGGCCGGGCGCGCCGTGCTCGCGGCCACCGCGCTCGGCGTCGGCATCGCCTGCGCGGCCGGCGGTTTGGGGCTTGGCGCCGGCGCGCTGCTGCTCATCGCCGCGGCCATTGCCTTCGTTGTGTGCCGGCGGTTGATGCTCGCGCGCATCGGCGGCGCCACCGGCGACACCACCGGGGCGACCGTGGAGGCCGTCGAAACCGCGATGCTGCTGGCCGCGGCCGCGGCGCTTTAACTGTGTGACCGTGAACGACGCCTTCGTCCTGCAGTCCACCGTCACCCTCGCCAGCGCCGTGGTCTTGGACTTGGCGCTCGGCGAGCCGCGCCGGTTGCATCCGCTGGTCGGCTTCGGCCGTTGCGCGCAGGCGGTGGAGCGCCGCCTCAACCGGGGCGGTCGGGCCGCGCGCGTGTGGCTTGGCGGCGGCGCGCTGCTCGTCGTCACCGCGCCGCCGGTGGCCGCCATCGCCGCGCTGAACTGCACGCCGTTGCACTGGACGGCCGCGGTGGCGGCGGACGCGCTCGTGCTGTATTTCGCGCTCGGCTTGCAGAGCCTCGGCCGCCACGCGCACGCGGTCGCCGCGGTCCTTGGCGCCGGTGATTTGGCGCGCGCCAGGGAAGCGACCGCCCATCTGGTCAGCCGCGACGTCGATGCGCTGGACGCGACCGGGGTCGCGGTCGCGGCTGCGGAGTCGGCGCTGGAAAACGGCAACGACGCGGTGTTCGGCGTGGTGTTTTGGTATCTGGTTTTGGGTCTGCCGGGCGCGCTCGCGTATCGTCTGGTGAACACGCTGGACGCGATGTGGGGCTACCGCAACGCGCGGTTCGGCGCTTTCGGCCAATGCGCCGCGCGCTTGGACGATGCGATGAATTTTGTGCCGGCGCGGGTGACGGCGTTTTGTTACGCGCTCGGTGGTGATTCTTTATGCGCGCTTAAGTGCTGGCGCGAACAAGGACGCAGGTGGAAAAGCGCCAACGCCGGCGCGGTGATGGCGGCCGGGGCCGGCGCGCTCAGCCTCAGCCTCGGCGGCGCGGCGGTCTACGCCGGCCAGATG
>RKSH01000102.1 GCA_007570945.1 Gammaproteobacteria bacterium
TGCAGGGCGAACAGGGAATCCGTGGTGTAGCCGTCGCCGGATTTTTGCGTTGGCTGGGGGATTCTTGCCGGCACTTGTTTCATGCGCGGGATGACGGTTTCCTCGCCGCGCAGGATGCGCGCGTTGAAGTCCGGCCACGAGTAACTGTGAAACACCGGAAATGCATCCACCGCGGCGTAGTTGTACAACAGAAGCGGGCGGTTGCGCTCGCCGAGGTTGGCGCCGGAGGCGTGCAGGGTGCGCACATGGTGCACCGAGATGGAACCGGCCGGCGCGGTCAACGCCACCGCGCCGTGCACCGCATCGCCCAGCCGGGCGACGGGAATGCCGCCGATGAAGCGGCCGTTCTGATGGTGGTCGTAGACCGGGCCGCGGTGCGAGCCGGGAACGACCATCAGCGGGCCGTTCCGTTCGGTGCAGTCCTCCAACATCACGCCCACCGCCAACATGTCGTCGTTGGTTTGGGGGTAGAACGCCCAGTCCTGGTGCCACTCCACTTCCGCGCCGCCGGCCGCGGGCGGCTTGAAGTTCAACTTGGCATGGTCAAAGCGCGCACTGCCGCCGAGCAGGTGTGCCACCAGGTCCACCATCGCGTCCATGCGCATGGCGCGGTCATATGCCGGGTCCACCTTGTCCGGGTCCACGATGCGCCGCAGGTTGCGCACGCCGTCGCTCTCAACAACATCAAACAGCGCGCCGCTTAATTCACCGGCGCGCCCGCGTTCCAAAAAGTGCGCCGTCACCTCGCGCAACTCGCGCAACAACCCGGGCGGCAGAAAATTTTCCACCACCAAATAGCCGTCGCGCTCATATCGCCGCTGCAGTTCCTGCAGATTTAAACTCACCGCCAAACCCTCACCCTTGCCCGTGGACGCCGGCCGGCTTCACTTCATACCCCGGCGCTTCCGGTTCATCGTCCACCATTTGCGCCGGAAAGCCCGGCGCGCGAATGTCCACGCCGCACTTGTCCTCAAGGCGCCGCACCAGGTTCGGCGACCACTCGCGGGCGCCGTAACGTTCGCGGCCGTCCCTGACAATGGCCAGCAGCAGCGGCGAGATTTCCAACGGCACGTCGGCGCGCTCGGCCAGCGCCTGAAACAAACCGGCATCCTTGGCCGCCAAGTCCAGGGTGAAGTTGATGTCGCGGCTGCCGTTCAAGAGCACCTGGCTTTCGGTTTCATGCACAAAAGAGTTGCCGGAGGAAATGCGGATTGCCTCATATGTGGTGTTCAAATCCATCCCGCACATTTTTGCCGTCACCAGCGCCTCGCACAGGGCGGCCAGGTTGGCGGTGGCCAGGTAGTTGGTGACCACTTTAAGAATGGACGCCGAGCCCAGCGCGCCAGTGTGCAGGATACGCCGGCCCATGGCGCGCAGCACCGGCAGGGCGCACTCAAAAGTTTCGCGCTCGCCGCCGGCGAAGATGGAAATGTTGCCGCTGGCCGCGCGGTGGCAGCCGCCGGAGACCGGGCAATCCATGGGCGCGCCGCCGGCTTTGGTGACCAGCGCGCCCAGGCGCCGTACCTCGGCCTCGTCGGTGGTGCTCATCTCGGCCCAGATGGCTGGCGCGCCGCCGCCACTGCCGCCGGCGATGCCGGCGATGACGCCGTCGGCGCCCTCCATCACTTCGGCGCACGCCGCCGGCGACGGCAGGCAGGTGATAATCATGTCGGCATTGCGCGCCATGGCGGCCGGGGACTCGCCGATGGTGGCGCCTTTTTCGACCAGTGCACGGACCGCGCCTGGGTCAAGGTCGAAAACGCCGAGCTTAAAACCATTGCGCAAAATACTGCCGGCGAGTTTGCCGCCCACATTGCCGATTCCGATGAAGCCGATGTTCATAATGCCGCCCGGGTGCGCCGATAATAGCACTTGGGCGGGGCTTGACATGTGCCCGCTGCGGCGGGGACACTGGCGGCATGAGCGCGGAAAATCCCCCCACCCGGCGCGGCGGACGGCGACAGCGGCGCAGTGACCGCACCGCCGTCACCCTCAGCGCGTTGCCGGCATTGGAGCGCAAGATTCCCGAATACGAAATTCTAAGCGCCGACCAACTGGAGGCGGTGCACGACGCCTCCATGCGCATTTTGGAAGAAACCGGCATTGACTTTCGCGACGAGGAATCGTTGCGGTTGTGGCGCGACGCCGGGGCCGAGGTGCAGGGCCAGCGGGTGCGGCTGGACCGCGCCATGCTGATGGAGTTGGTGGCGAAGACGCCGCCGCAGTTTACCCTGCACGGCCGCAACCCCGAGCGCAGCGTTCCCCTCGGCGGGCGTTACACGATTTTTGCGCCCAACTACGGCTCGCCATATGTGCGCGACCTGGACGACCGGCGGCGCTACTCCACGTTGGAGGATTTGCAGAATTTCCACAAACTCGCCTACCTGGCGCCGGTGCTGCATGTCACCGGCGGCATCACCTGCGAGCCGGTGGACATTCCGATTCCCAAGCGCCACCTGCACACCATGTTCAGCGTGCTGCGCTATTCGGACAAGCCGTTCATGGGCTCGGTCACTTCCGGCGAGCGCGCCGAGGACAGCGTCGCCATGGCGCGCATCGTGTTCGGCGGCGACTATTTGGATTCGCACACGGTGATGGTTTCGGTGACCAACTGCAACTCGCCGCTGGTGTGGGACGCGACCATGTTAGATGCGCTCAAGGTTTACGCGCGCAACAATCAGGCGGTGATAGCCGCGCCTTTTGTCATGGCCGGCGCCAGCACCCCGGCCAGCACCATCGGCGCGGTGGCGCAACTCAACGCCGAGGCCCTGGCCGGCGTCGCCTTCGGCCAGGTGGTGCGCGCCGGGTCGCCTATGGTGTACGGAAATTTTCTCGCCACCGTGTCCATGAAGTCCGGCGCGCCCATGGGCGGCACGCCGGAAATCTCGCAAATGAATTTCATCATCGGCCAACTGGCGCGCCGCTACCGTCTGCCGTGGCGCTCCAGCGGCATGGTGTGCGGCTCCAAATTGTTCGATGCGCAGGCCGCATATGAATCCAACATGACCATGAGCGCGGTGCTGCTGTCCGGCGCCAACTA